>NZ_JBSFHO010000017.1:0-169780 GCF_053597075.1 Streptomyces sp. NPDC001514 | reverse complement strand
GGAAATCGACGCGGAGCGTCGGTGACCGACGACAACGCAGCGAGGTGCGGTGCCAGGGCACGCGAGCCCGGCAAGATCGGCCGGACAGGGCCTAGTCGTCCAGCACCGAGAGGTCCTGCTCCGCCTGCGGGACCTCGACCGTGCCGCGGTCGTCCGGGAGCGTCTGGACCGTGAACATCTGGATCCCGTCCTGCGGCAGCAGCAGCGTGCGCGCCGCGTGGACCGGGCCACCGGACTCGGGCTCGATCGTCAGCGCGTAGGAGCCCTTGAGACCGGCCGGG
The DNA here is from genome assembly GCF_053597075.1 of Streptomyces sp. NPDC001514. NCBI lineage: Bacteria > Bacillati > Actinomycetota > Actinomycetes > Kitasatosporales > Streptomycetaceae > Streptomyces > Streptomyces sp. NPDC001514. The sequence continues at coordinate 169,499 of NZ_JBSFHO010000017.1, read as the reverse complement.
ACGGGCGGGGTGGTGATCGCGAGCGTCGTACCGCCCTTCACCGTGTACTTCTTGACGACCGGCTCGCCCCCTCCGGTGCCGGCCGAGGCCGTGACCTTCACCTCGGCGGTGGCGCCGGGCGCGGTCAGGGAGAGCACCGAGCCCTTGGCACGGTTGTCGGCGGCCGTGGCCCGCTCCGTCACGGGCGCGGTCGCGGGGATGAAGGCGAGTTCCTGTTTGGCGCCGGTGCCGCGCGTGACCTGGAGCGCGGCGACCACGGGGGTCGCCTTGCCGCTCTCCGACGGGCTGAGCAGCAGTGAGCCGGCCTCGCCCTTGGTGACGTCCTTCAGGTCGACGGTCGCGGTCATGCCCGACTTCACCCGCAGGTTCTCCGCGCCCGCAGGGGTGATCGTGCCGGACGCGGTCGCCAGCCGCAGCTTCAGGTCGGCGTCGTCGTCGCCGGGCGCGAACGCCACGAGCCGCACGGACGTCGCATCGGCCGGAATGCCCGGCAGTACGAGCGTGCCGGCCGGGTCCGTGGACGCGGGCAGCCAGTCGCTGCCGGTGTCGTCGCCCGCGCCCCGCACCACGGCGCCCACCCGGCCGGTACGGGTGGTGACGTGGACCGTCACGTCCTCGGCCTTGTCGGTCGTCAGGGTCGGCAGCAGCACGGGCACGCTCGCCCCGGCCGGCACCGGGATGCCCTCGGTCAGCTGGGACTTGAGGGCGCCGTCCTTGCCGTAGAGCTGGATGTCGGCGACCGCGGCCGTGTCGTCGGGGTTGGTGAGGTGGACATAGTCCTGCCGGTCCTTCGCGAGGCTCGCGCCCGGGAACCAGAAGTCGGTGTCCGGCGCGGTGCAGCTGACGCCGAGCACGCCGCGGCCACTGCCGGCGGGGACCGTGGTGGTCTGCTGCGTCGTCCAGCCGGGGGCGAGCTTGCCGGTGGCGGTGCCGACGAGCGCGGGGGCGTCGCTGCCGGACTCCTCGCCGGCGACGGGCGTGCCGGGCGCCTTGAGGGTGAGGAAGGGCTTGTCGGGCGCGGGCTTCTTCGCCGTGCCGGTCTTCTCCGCCTTGTCCGCGTCCTTGTCCTTGTCCTTGTCAGCGTCCTTGTCCGCGGCTCCCTTGTCGGGGTCCGCCAGTGTCGTCACGGACGGCTTCAGTTCGGCCGCCGACTCCGCGTCCGCGTCGGCCTCGCTGCCCGCCGGGGTGAACGACGTGTACGCCGTCTCCCCGATGTCGGACGTGGTGGGCGCCGGGCACAGCAGGCTGGAGCGTTCGACCGGCAGCCGGGCGGGGGCCTTGGCCCCGGCCGCGGCGTCCCCGCCGTCGGGCGCGGTGAGCGCGGCGAGCCCGGTCACGGCGGCGAGGGCGGTGGCGGCCGCGAGGAGGGAGAGGGTCGTGCGGTTCACTGGTTGCTGCTCCCGTCGGGACGCTGCTCGGTCTCGTAGCCGTAGGGGTCGTACTGGCCCGTGCCGTACGGGTCGTACTGCTGCTGCCCGTACTGGTCCTGCGCGTACTGCTGCTGCCCGTACTGGCCCTGCCCGTACTGCTCCTGCGCGTACTGGTCCTGCCCGTACTGCTGCGACGGCTCGGCGTAGGGCTGCTGATCGTCGTACCCGTACTGCTGCTGGTACTGCTGCTGCTCGCCGTACGTCGCGTAGTCCGCATCCGCGTACGTCCGGTCGCCGTCCCATTCGCCGTACTGCTGTTGCTGCGGCACCGCCGCATACGACTCGGGCTCGGGCTCCTGCTCGGCATGCGGCTGCGGCTCTGACTCGTACTCGGACTCGTACTCGGGAGCCGCCAGGCCCTCCGCTTCCGCCTCCGCCTGGGCCGCCGCCCGCAACCTGCGGGCCCTGCGCCCCTCGCCCTCCACGGGCTGGGCCGGGATCGCGGCCTCCTCGTCCGGCAGATCGTCGTCGATCTCACGGCGCCGGCCGGGCAGTGCGAGGACCAGCAGGACGAGCGCGAGTGCGCCCTGTGTCCAGATCCAGGCGGTGTGGGTGACGGGCTCCTCGTACGTGAGGTCGAGCTTGCCGCCCTCCGTGGGGAGTTCGAAGCCCTGCGCCCAGCCGTCGACCGTCGTCTTCGAGAGCGCGCGGCCGTCGAGCGTGGCCTGCCAGCCGTCGTCCGCGTGGTCGGCGATACGCAGCACACGGCCGGACGGGCCGGCCGGGATCCCGGTGTGGGCCTCGACGGGTCCGGAGGCCACGGGCAGCGGGTCCTCCTTGCCGTTCACGATGACCGCGCGGGCGACCTGGCGGTCGACGCGCCACAGCGCGCTGCCGTCGAGCTGGCTGAGCCTGGACAGTCCCGGCGTGGCGTCGAGGACGCGGCTCATCTGGCGCGGCGCCCCGTCCCGCACGAGCACGTACCGGATCGCGAAGCCGCTGAGCTGGCTGGTCTGGTCGGCGCCGGAGCCCGCGACCAGATTGGCGACGACCTTGTCGAGGCGGGCGTCGCTGCCACCGGTCTCGGTCAGTTCGGCGTCGCCGAGGCGGGCGCCGGAGCCGCGGACCAGGCTGTACGACACCTCGGCGGCGGAGGTGCCGCCGAGGACGAGGGTGCGCGGCTGGTCGCGGGTGCCGCTCTCCTCGGCGACGAACGCCGGGACCTGCACCGGGTCGCGGCGCTCCAGCGGTCCCGTGGCCCCGCTGATCATCCAGTTGACCGCGGCGAGCAGCGGTGCCGCGCCGGCCGCCAGGGCGATGAGCGCGGCGACGGGCTGACGCCAACCGAAGGACTGTGCGGCGACGCGCTCGCGGGCGCCTTCCGCGCCGAGCACGGCGGCGGCGAGCAGCGCGATGCCGTAGAGGAGGGTGGCGGGTCCGGCCCAGCCCGAACCGTTGGCGACGGCCGCGAAGACGAGCGCGACGAGCGCGACGGCCCAGGCGGTACGGATCGCGAACTGCCGCTCGCCGCGCAGCAGGGCCGCCAGCGCCGCGAGGACGACACCGATGAGCACCAGTCCGCCGAGGGCCTTCGGGCCGCCGGGGCTGATGCCGAGCAGATCGAGCGCGGAGGCCGAGCCCGCGCCGAAGTCCAGGCCCGCCTCGTGGAAGAAGCCGGACGGGCCGGTCAGCAGGGACAGCGACCAGGGGGCGAGGACCAGCAGCGGGGTCCCGACGACGGCGACGAAACGCAGCCCGTACGCGGTGAGGTCGTCGCGCCGCAGCACCAGGGCGGCGATCCCGAGGACGACCGCGAGGGGCCACACGATCGGCGTGAAGGCCATCGTGAAGGTCAGGAGCAGGGCGTACGCCCAGGTGGCCCGCCAGCTGCCGCGTGCACCGTCCTCGCGGCCGATTCCGTATGCCGCCGTCGCGGCGCGTGCGATCAGCGGCAGCACGATCGCGAGGACGGCCGTGCCGAGCCGGCCGGTGGCGAGGGCGCCGGTCGCGGCGGGCAGGAAGGCGTACGCGATGCTCGCCCAGGCGCGCAGCAGCCGGGATTCGACGAGCGGCCGGGAGGCGAAGTACGCCGTGACGCCGGCGAGTGGCACGGAGCAGACGAGGAGCAGGGTGAGCGCGGAGCCGGTGGAGCCGAGGAAGAGCCCGGACAGGACGGCGAGGACCGCGAGATAGGGCGGCGCCGTCTGCGTGCCGCCGGTGCCGAGGGGATGCCACGCGTCGGCGTACCGCCCCCAGAGACCTGACACCTCGTCGGGCGCGGGCAGCAGCGCGCCGCCGGCGAGTGCGCCGCCGGTGAGGAGTCCGCGGCAGGCGACGACCGAGACGAGGAGCAGGATCGCGAAGAGGAGGGGGCCCGGCTTGCGGGCGATCCGCTTCAGCCGGGCGAACTGCTCGATCTCCAGATAGTCCGCGTCGTCGCCGCCCGGGCCCGATTCGACGACGCCGTGGCGCGAGCCTCCGGAGTCGGAGTCCCTGCCGGCGCCGAGGCTGCTCGCGACCTGCTCGACCGTGGCCCGGACGGTGGCGCCGGGCGGCGGGAACAGCGGTCGCAGTTCGCTCGCGTCGACCAGAGGCTTTCTGCGCCTGCGGCGGGCGGCGAGGATCCTCTCGGGGCGCAGGAGGGTGCCGAAGAGGCCCATGACCTCGTCGACGGCCTGGCCGGGCGCCTTGCCGACGAGATAGGCGAGGGTGCGCAGCAGGGTGCCGAGGACGAGCCGGAGCAGTACGTAGGGAAGGGCGCGGCCGCGTGCGTTGGCCAGCAGGGTGTAGACGGCGCCCGCTTTGTCGACGCGGTGCGGGCTGGAGACGGAGCGGCCCGCGCAGTCGACGGTGCGGCGCTCTCGGGCCGCGGCCTCGGCGTGGCGGAGGACCGCGCCGGGGGCGACGAGGACGCGGTGTCCGGCGGCGTGGGCGCGCCAGCACAGGTCGACGTCGTCGCGCATGAGGGGCAGCCGGCGGTCGAAGCCGCCGAGCTCCTCCCACACGTCGCGGCGGATGAGCATGCCGGCGGAGGAGACGGACAGGACGGAACGGACCTGGTCGTGCTGGCCCTGGTCCTGCTCGCGGCGGTCGAGCCCGGTCCAGCGGCGGCCGCTGTTGGCGATGGAGACGCCGGCCTCGAGGAGTTGCTTGCGGTCGTACCAGCCGCGCAGCTTGGGGCCGATGATCGCCGCGTGTTCGTCGGAGTCGGCGACGCGCAGCAGCTCGGCCAGTGCGCCGGGGGCGGGGGCGCAGTCGTCGTGGAGCAGCCAGAGCCACTGGACCGGTTCGCCGTAGGGCAGTTCCGGCATCTCGTAGGCCTCGTCGCGCCAGGTCCTGGTCACCGGGTCCCAGCCGCTGGGCCGCTTCAGATAAGGCAGATCGTCGGGGGTGAGGACGGGCGCGGTGCGGGCGGCCTCGTCGACGGCGGCACCGAATCCGGTGCGGCGCGCGAGATGCAGAACCCGGTCGGCGCCGAGCGCCTCGGTGATCAGCTGCGCGGAGTCGTCGGCGCTGCCGGTGTCGGCCGCGACGACGTTCTGCACGGGGCGCTCCTGGCCGAGCAGCCCGGCGAGCGCGTCCGGCAGCCAGCGGGCACCGTCGTGCGAGACGAGGACGGCGGTGACGACGTGCCGCGGGCACTCGGGCGGCGTTGCGGGAACAAACACGGCAGTGGTGGCGGACATTGAGGTACGGGCCCTCCGGCCGGGGTCACCCCCGCGAGGGGGCGCTGGAGCGTTCTGGGACGGGGCCCCACACTAACGGCTGACAACAGGACGGTCCGCCGCCTGTGGACAGAGCCACAGGCAACGGACCGTTCTTACGTCGGGTGTGTGCTGTTTGGTCGGACAGCTCGGGTCGTCCGGCCGGAAGCCCGGCCGGGAAGCTCGGCCGGTCGCCGGGAAGGTCGCGGCCCGTCGCCGGGAAGCTCGGCCGGTCGCCGGCAAGGTCGCGCCCGGTCGCCGGGAAGCTCGGCCGGTCGCAGGGAAGGCCGACCGGACAGCTGCGTCGGCAGCTCGGTCAGACGGCGGCCTTCTTGAGGCGGCGGCGCTCACGCTCGGACAGGCCGCCCCAGATACCGAATCGCTCGTCGTTGGCAAGGGCGTACTCGAGGCACTCGGAGCGGACTTCGCAGGCGAGGCAGACCTTCTTGGCTTCGCGAGTGGAACCGCCCTTCTCCGGAAAGAAGGACTCGGGGTCGGTCTGGGCGCACAACGCGCGCTCCTGCCAGCCGAGTTCCTCTTCCGCGTCCTCGACCAGCAGTTGCTGGAACAGCTCGGTCATGTGCGCCCCTCGTCTGTCTTTGCGTCCCCGTGATGTAGCCGTTACCGATTTCGGCCGAACGACACGAGTGAAATTACAAGTGTGTGGATCCGGGCCAGTCAAGCCGAGATCTGCTATTGGGCCCGGTATTCACTCTGCGGAACCAAGGCTATGCGGAAAGTGTTCAAATCACCAAAAACGCGACACATGCCACTGGCCTGTCCACGCACCCCGCACCCTCCCCCCTCTTCCTCGTGGGGACCGGCGTTCACCGGTCCCCACGAGGGAAGGACGCCGCACGGTTCGATCTTGTTGCGATCCGACAGCACAAGCGATCCGGATCACAGTCTGATCACGAGAGCACAACGGCGTTTGAGAGCGCGGTTGCTGCGCGATGTCTCCGGCCGAGCGGCTGCACAAACCTTTCTCCGACCGGAGTAACCGGATGAGGTGAAACATTGCCGCCAAACCGGGCATCGAGTTGACATTCGGGATCGCGTTGGCCACCTTGGAAGGCATGCCAGCGACCACAGCGCCTTCCGCGACCCCCCTCCGTGGGTTCCGCAGTGCTGTCCAGGGTCGCTGTTGCTGTTGCTGTTCCAGCTGTTGATGCCGTAGCGCTCCAGCTCTTCCCCCCTCCGCCCCCAGGGCGAGGACTCGCGACACCCCAGCACTGACCTTTCTGTTTCTGCCGAGGAACCACCGCACCCATGAACAGCGACAGCGACCTCCAGATCGCCGGCGACATCCTCGAGGTCCAGCACCTCCTCCAGCCCGCCCGGGAGCACCCCGCGACCGTGGCCGAGTTCGCCGGCCTCGCCCGCTCCATCGCCGACGACCGCGCCCAGTGGGCGCACCTCGTCCGGTACGACGCCACCTCCCGCTGGTACCACCGGCTGCGCACCGGCCCCGGGTACGAGGTCTGGCTGCTCTCCTGGGTCCCCGGCCAGGGCAGCGGGCTCCACGACCACGGCCCGTCGTCCGGCGTACTCACCGTTCTCGACGGCGAGTTGACGGAGCGGACGGCCACTGCCGCCCGGTCCCTGGCCGCCGGCGCCCAGCGCGTCTTCGCATCCGGATATGTGCACGAGGTGGTCAATGACTCGCTCGAACCGGCCGTGAGCCTGCACATCTACTTCCCGGGCCTGACCGAGATGCCGATGCACGCCTCGCACTGCTCCCCGGCCCGCGAGGATGTCGTCACCGCCTGACAAACTGCTGTGCATGCGCATTGTGGTTCTGGCCGGCGGCATCGGCGGTGCTCGTTTTCTGCGTGGCCTCAAGACGGCCGCCCCCGAAGCCGACATCACGGTCATCGGCAACACCGGTGACGACATCCATCTGTTCGGGCTGAAGGTCTGCCCGGACCTCGACACGGTGATGTACACGCTCGGCGGCGGCATCAACGAGGAGCAGGGCTGGGGACGCAAGGACGAGACCTTCCAGGTCAAGAGCGAGCTCGCGGCGTACGGCGTGGGGCCGGACTGGTTCGGGCTCGGCGACCGTGACTTCGCCACCCACATCGTCCGTACGCAGATGCTGGGCGCGGGCTATCCGCTGAGCGCCGTCACCGAGGCGCTGTGCGACCGCTGGCAGCCCGGCGTGCGGCTCATCCCCATGACCGACGACCGCGTCGAGACCCATGTCGCCGTCACCGTGGACGGCGAGCGCAAGGCGATCCACTTCCAGGAGTACTGGGTGAAGCTGCGCGCCTCCGTCGACGCCCACGCCGTCGTGCCCGTCGGGGCCGAACAGGCGAAGCCCGCGCCGGGTGTGCTGGAGGCGATCTCCACCGCCGACGTCATCCTCTTCCCACCGTCCAACCCCGTGGTGAGCGTGGGGACGATCCTCGCGGTGCCCGGCATCCGGGAGGCGATCGCGGAGGCGGGCGTCCCCGTCGTCGGCCTCTCCCCCATCGTCGGCGACGCGCCGGTGCGGGGCATGGCCGACAAGGTGCTGGCGGCGGTCGGTGTCGAGTCGACGGCGTCGGCCGTGGCGAAGCACTACGGCTCGGGTCTGCTGGACGGCTGGCTCGTGGACACCGTGGACGCGGGTGCGGTGGCCGAGGTCGAGGAGGCGGGAATCCGGTGCAAGGCGGTGCCGCTGATGATGACGGACGTCGAGGCCGCCGCGGCGATGGCGCGTGAGGCGCTGACGCTCGCGGAAGAGGTACGGGCATGACCGGGGCGGAGGCCTCGCCGTCGTACCGGGTCCTGGCGCTGCCCGGGCTGCCCGAGGTGCGGCCGGGCGACGACATCGCCAAGCTGATCGCGGCCACCGAGCCGGGGCTGGTGGACGGCGACGTCCTGCTCGTCACGTCGAAGATCGTGAGCAAGGCGGAGGGGCGGATCGTCGCGGCCGACGACCGCGAAGGGGCCATCGACGCCGAGACCGTACGGGTCGTGGCGCGGCGCGGCACCCTCCGCATCGTCGAGAACCGGCAGGGCCTGGTCATGGCCGCGGCCGGGGTCGACGCCTCCAACACCCCTGCCGGGACTGTGCTGTTGCTGCCCGAGGACCCGGACGCGTCGGCCGCCCGCATCCGCGAAGGGCTGCGGGACACGCTCGGCGTCGAGGTCGGGGTGATCGTCACGGACACCTTCGGGCGGCCCTGGCGCACCGGGCTCACCGATGTCGCGATCGGGGCGGCGGGCGTACGGGTCCTGGACGATCTCCGCGGCGGCGAGGACGCGTACGGGAATCCGCTGAGCGCGACCGTGGTCGCCACGGCGGACGAGCTGGCCGCGGCCGGCGACCTGGTCAAGGGCAAGGCGGCCGGGCTGCCGGTCGCGGTGGTGCGCGGGCTCGGCCATGTGGTCTCCGCGGAGGCCGAGGGGGCGCGGGCCCTGGTGCGGGTGGCCGCGGACGACATGTTCCGGCTGGGCACCTCGGAGGCCGTACGGGAAGCGGTGACGCTGCGGCGCACGGTGCGGGAGTTCACGGACGATCCGGTGGACCCGGGCGCGGTGCGGCGCGCGGTCGCCGCGGCCGTGACGGCACCCGCGCCGCACCACACGACGCCGTGGCGCTTCGTGCTGCTGGAGTCATCGGAGTCGCGGGGGCGGCTGCTGGACGCGATGCGGGAGGCCTGGATCGCGGATCTCCGGCGCGACGGCAGGTCGGAGGAGTCGATCGCCAAGCGGATCAGGCGCGGCGACGTCCTGCGCAACGCGCCCTACCTGGTGGTGCCGTGTCTGGTGATGGACGGCTCGCACACCTACGGGGACGCCCGGCGGGACGCGGCGGAACGCGAGATGTTCGTGGTCGCGGCGGGCGCGGGCGTACAGAACTTCCTGGTGGCGCTGGCGGGTGAGCGGCTCGGGTCGGCGTGGGTGTCCTCGACGATGTTCTGCCGCGAGGTCGTGCGCGAGGTCCTCGGGCTGCCGGAGTCCTGGGACCCGATGGGGGCGGTGGCCGTGGGACGGCCCGCGGCTGCTCCGAAGGACCGGCCGGCGCGTGACGCGTCGGCGTTCATCGAGGTGCGCTGAGCGATCGGGATGAGCGCTGAGCACTCGCGCTGAGCACTCGCTCTGAGCGCTCAGAGCGCGGCGATGTCGTGCCGCGGCATCTTGGGCTTGCGGCGCGCCGGGGTGCGGCCGCTGAGGAGGATCAGGCGGGCGGCGCGGTGGCGCTGGCCCGCGTAGGGCTCCAGGAGTTCGAGCATCGCGGCGTCGTCGGCATCGCGGTCGCCGGCGAGGGCGTAGCCGACGATGCCGGGGAGATGGAGGTCGCCGACCGTCACGGCGTCGGGCGCGCCGTTGCTGCGCTGGACCGTCTCGGCGGAGGTCCACGGGCCGATGCCGGGGATCAGCTCCAGGCGCGCCAGCGCCGCCTCGGGGTCCATCGCGGCGGCCTCCTCCATGCGGCGGGCGACGCGGACGGCACGGAGGATCGTGGAGGCGCGCTTGTTGTCGACGCCGGCGCGGTGCCACTCCCAGGAGGGGACGAGGGCCCAGGTCCGGGGCTCGGGCATGACGTACATCCGCTCCGGCGCAGGTCCCGGGGCGGGTTCTCCGTACTTGCGTACGAGCAGCCGCCAGGCGCGATAGGCCTCGTCCGTGGTGACCTTCTGCTCCAGGATCGACGGGATCAGGGACTCCATGACCAGTCCCGTGCGGGTCAGCCGGAGGCCGGGGCGGCGGCGGTGGGTGTCCGCGACGAGACGGTGGCGGGGCTCGAAGGCGTCCGGGTCGTCGGCCTCGCCGAGCAGCGCGGGAAGCTGCTCCAGCAGCCACTCGGCGCCCGGGCCCCAGGCTTCGGCGTGCACGGCGCCGTCACGTGCGGCAACACGGAGGGTGCCAGGGCCCGCGGGGGTGCGGGTCGCCCGCCACACCGAGCCGTCCGGTGCCGTACGGAACGTGGGGTCCGCGGGCCCGCGCCGCAGCGGCCCAAGGACCAGCCCGAGGTCGAGCGGCCCCGGCGGCACGTACCGCCGCTCCCGGCCCCCGTGCGTACGCGCGGCCGCCGCCCTGGGCGCGGGTACGGCCACCTCGCCACCGCGTGTGGTGGTGCGGGTGACGGCGGGGCGGGGTTCGAAGCGTCCGGCCACAGGTGGGGTCCTCGGGGGTTCGGGGTCCCTTCGAGAGTAGGGCCCGCGCCGCCCGCCCGTGCAGCGAACCCGGCCGCGCCCGTGGCTACTGGTCCGACGAGAAGCGGATCGCGCCCGCGGGCAGCGTGGCGTCGCACCAGACCCTGACGCCGTCCCGCAGCTCGTTGTCGGGGCCGATCGTCGCGCCGTCGCCGATGACCGCGCCGGAGAGGACCGTTCGGGCGCCGATGCGGGCACCGGCGCCGATGAGGGAGTCGGTGATGACCGCGCCGGGTTCGACGACCGCGCCGTCCAGGACCGTGCTGCCCGCCACGCGGGCGCCCTCACCGATCACCGCGCCGTCGCCGATGACCGTGCCCTCCGTCAGCTTGGCGTCGGGGGCGACCGTGGCGGTGGGCAGGACGAGCCGGTCGCCGCAGCGGCCCGGCACCGCCGGGGACGGCGCACGGCCCAGGACGAGGTCGGCGGAGCCCCGGACGAAGGCCTGGGGGGTGCCGAGGTCGAGCCAGTAGGTGGAGTCGACCAGGCCCTGCAGATGTGCCCCGGCCGAGAGCAGGTCCGGGAAGGTCTCCCGTTCGACCGAGACCGGACGGCCCGCGGGGATGCTGTCGATCACCGACCGGCGGAAGACGTACGCCCCCGCGTTGATCTGGTCGGTGACGATCTCCTCCGGGGTCTGGGGCTTCTCCAGGAACGCCGTCACCCGCCCGCGCTCGTCCGTCGGGACGAGGCCGAAGGCCCGCGGGTCCTCCACCCGGGTCAGATGCAGCGACACGTCCGCCCCGGACCGCTCGTGCGTCGTGACCAGGTCGCCGATGTCCAGGCCCGTCAGGATGTCGCCGTTGAAGATGAGCACCGGATCGTCGGGCCCCGAGCGGAGCCGCGACGCCACGTTCCGGATCGCCCCGCCGGTGCCGAGCGGCTCCTCCTCGGTCACGTACTCCAGGTGCAGTCCCAGCGAGGAACCGTCGCCGAAGTACGGCTCGAAGACCTCCGCGAGGTACGAGGTCGCGAGCACGATGTGCTCGACGCCCGCCGCGCGGGCGCGTGCCAGCTGGTGGGTGAGGAACGGCACGCCCGCCGCGGGGACCATCGGCTTGGGCGTGTTCACGGTGAGCGGCCGCAGCCGCGTGCCCTTGCCGCCGACCAGGAGGATCGCTTCTTGGGCCTGAGTCAATGCCATCTCTGCTTCCTGCTGGGGCCGGGCGATTCGTGCGTATGACCGGCCAGTGTATGCAGCCTGTTCGTACGTACGTATGCGGCACCTTGGTGCGACTTTTCAACGCCCTTGATACTTCGCCGAAGCGCTGCGCGCCAGGCCGAGTTTGCTGTAGAGGCGGCCGCCGGGGCAGTCCGTCTCGAATCCGTCGCGGTGCCCGGAGATGACGTTGAGTCTGGCCTTCGTGCCCTTCTTGAACTTGTTGCCGCCGGCGGATGTCAGATAGGTCGTCGTGTTCGGATTCACCCCGTACAGACCCAGCTTCCAGGCGGTGAGCCTGGCCACCGCGGTCACTGCGGCCTCCGGCGGGGTGGTCGCACTGTACGTTCCGATGACCGCGATGCCCATGCTGTTGCTGTTGAACCCGCGTGTGTGGGCACCCAGGACCGCCTTGGCCACGCCTCCCGCGCGCCCTTCGTAGATGTTTCCGCACTTGTCGACCGCGAAGTTGTAGCCGAAGTCGCGCCAGCCGCTGCTCAGTACGTGGTAGCGGTAGATACTGCGGAGGACGGAGGGAGCCTGTCGGCAGGTGTACCGGTTACCCGTCGCAGTGTGATGGACGAAGGCCGCTTTGACCCCGTTTGTATAGACGAACTGCCTCTCGCGCAGCTTCTCGTCCGCGCCCCAGCCCTTGCGCGTGATGATCGGTGGCCGGGGGCCGATGTACGGCTTGGCGACGCCGTAGAGAGCCGCTTCCGCCTCCGTCTCGGCCTTGGTCAGGGCGGGGATGACCCCGGCACCGAGCGGCGCGAGCTCGGCGTTCACGGCGGAGGCGGCGGCGGCCTCCGGCGACAGGGCCGCGACCTCGGCGTTCTCGGTGCCGGACTGGGCGCCGGAGGCCGGGAGTTCCTCCTCGCCCGACGGCTCGCCCGCCGGTTCGCCCGCGGACTCCCCCGACGTCTCTTCCGGCCCGGCCTCCGGTACGGACTCGCCTTCCGGTGCCTCGTCCGACACCGGGACCTCCTCCTCCGTGACCCGGCCCGGGTCGACGAGCTCCAGCCGCAGCCCGTGCGGCAGCGGCGGGGTCAGTCCACGCAACACCCCTGTCCCGGCCGGTTCCGGCCGTACGCGCACCTCCACGCCGTCCGAGTCGCCGACCCACAGCGGCGCGGTCGAGCCGCGCACCGCGCCGCCCTCGGTGCGTTCGGTCGAGTCGGGGTCGGCGCCGTGCTCGTGGTTGTGGGTCTCCACGTCCTGCCACTCGGACCAGTCACCGGAGCCGGTGGCGCGCGTACGGACCTGGACCGTTCCGTGCAGTTCGGCGTCCACGTCGTCCCAGACGACCCCGAGGAGCGAGAACGGGCGGACATCGCGCCGCTCGAGCCCTTGCGCGGCCGCCTCACCGCCCGCTCGCGGCAGCCCCGGGAGCGGTTCCAGCAGCAGGGACTGCGTGGATCCCGGCACATCCGGCCCGGCCGGCGCCGCACCGACCGGCGCCGTCGCACCGGCCGGCAGCGCGAGCACGGGGAGGACGAGCGCTGCGGTGCACGCGGCGCCGATCGAGGATGCAAGCAAGGCACGCATGTGAACGATCCTGGGGAGCGCGGGCGGCGGACGCCCCTCGGAACAGTGACGGCCCGTCGGTCCGACCGGGGGACGCCGTCACCGGTACGGCCGCGCCGGCGCGGCGCCCGCGGCGTACCCTTGCGCAGGTGAACGCCAGCGACCACACCCCCGCCGACCTGCTGCGATCCGCGCTCGCCGCGGACCCGGCCCGCCCCTTGGTCACTTTCTACGACGACGCCACCGGCGAGCGAGTCGAATTGTCCGTCGCGACCCTCGCCAATTGGGTGGCCAAGACGGCGAACCTCCTCCAGGACGGGCTGTCCGTCGAGCCGGGCGACCGGCTGGCACTGCTGCTGCCCGCGCACTGGCAGACCGCGGTGTGGCTGCTCGCCTGTTCGTCGGCCGGGGTCGTGGCGGACGTCGGCGGTGACCCGGCGGCCGCGGACCTGGTGGTGAGCGGCCCGGACACCCTCGATGCGGCCCGCGCCTGCTCCGGGGAGCGGATCGCGCTCGCGCTGCGCCCCCTCGGCGGGCGGTTCCCGCAGGCGCCCGAGGGCTTTGCCGACTACGCCGTGGAGGTCCCGAGCCAGGGTGACCGCTTCATCCCTTATGGACCGGTCGATCCGCACTCCCCGGCGCTGCGCGTCGCCGGTACGGAACTGACGGGCGCCCAGCTCGTGGAGCGCGCCCGTGCGGACGCCGCCGAGCTGGGCCTGGGCGCCGGGTCGCGGCTGCTGTCGGGGCGTCCGTACGACGCCTGGGACGGACTGTCCGCCGGGCTGTACGCGCCGCTCGCCTCCGGTGGCTCGGTGGTTCTCTGCCGCAACCTGGACCAACTGTCCGCGGAGGAACTGGAGAAGCGCGTCGAGAGCGAGCGGGTGACCGATACCGCGGTATGACCAACACCTCGGTACGACAGGCGCTCTGAAGTCCACTCATACGGCTCACCGCGGGCCGAGCCCTCGGGCCTGAGGGTCGGCTCCGGGACATCATCGGCGGTACATACGTACACAAACCACCCCGAGGATGGACCCAGAAGTGACCGACAGCGCTGGCACGCCCGCCGAACCGGACGAACCGGCCATGGACCCGGCCGCGGATCCGGCCGGGTACGCGGGCGACAAGGCGGGCGGCGGGACGGCCAGGGACGATGGGACGACCGGGCACGGCGGGACGATCAGGCACGATGGGACGATCGGCGGCGGTGGGACGGCCGGGCACGATGGGACGACCGGCGGCGGTGGGACGGCCGGGCACGGCGGCGGTACCGTCAAGCGCAGGCGCCGCTGGCTGCGTTGGGCCGCGTTCGGGCTGTCACTGCTCCTCCTCGCCGTCGCCGGGGTCAGCTGGTGGCTCTACCGGAAGCTCGACAGCAACATCACCACGGACATCACCACCGCCGAGGAGCTGGAGCGGTACGACAGGGAGCGCCCGCTGCCCGCCGCCCACGGCGCGCGGAACATCCTCCTCATCGGCTCCGACACCCGCGCCGGATCCGCCAACCGCAAATACGGCCGGGCCAAGGGACAGCGCTCCGACACCACGATCCTGCTGCACATCGCCGGCAACCGGCGCAGCGCGACCGCTGTGTCCGTGCCACGTGACCTGATGGTGGACGTCCCCAGCTGCCGTGCGGCCAAGGGGATGCGCACGCCCGCCCAGATCGCCCAGTTCAACTACGCCTACTCGTACGGTGGCGCGGCCTGCACGATCCGGACCGTCGAGCGGCTCACCGGCGTCCGGATCAACCACCACATGGTGATCGACTTCCATGGCTTCAAGGGCATGGTCGACGCCGTGGACGGGGTCCAGGTCTGCCTGAAGAAGCCCATCAACGACAGAGACGCACATCTCACGCTAAAGGCGGGCAAACAGACCCTCAACGGCGAGCAGGCCCTCGGCTTCGTGCGCGCCCGCAAGTCGCTGGGCAACGGCAGCGACACCGAACGTATGGACCGGCAGCAGCAGTTCCTCGGCGCGCTCTTCAAGAAGGTGCAGAGCAACGGCGTCCTGCTCAATCCGACCAAGCTCTACCCCGTCCTCGACGCGGCGACCAGATCGATCACCACCGACCCCGGCCTGGACTCCCTGAAGGACCTCTACGACCTGACCCGCTCGATGCGGGGCGTACCCCCGGAGCGCGTGCAGTTCCTCACCGTGCCCCGGCAGCCGTACACGGCGGACCCGAACCGGGACGCACTCCTCGAGCCGGCGGCGAGCGAACTCTTCAGGCGACTACGCAGGGACGCGCCCGTGATCGTCGTCGAACCGGGCGCGACGCCCAGCACCGGGACCACGACGGAGAGTGAGGAGAATGCGGGCTCCTCGAACCCGCGCCCGACCCCGACTTTCTCCGGCACGAACGCGGCTTCCGGCATGTGCAAGTAAAGCGCTCACCAAAGCGCGGTCGGCAGTCCATGAAGTTTGTACGGAATGCCCAGTTGTAAGTCACGTGGAATTTGTCACGGACGTCGCTCGCCGCTGAGCTGGGCGGATAGTGTGACGCGATCCGGTACATCCGGCCGCGAGGTCGCGCACAACCGGATCGACGAACCGAGCGTCTCCTGGGGGGGAGAGACGCCTCGCGTGGCACCGACGGAGGACTCAAGCAACCGTGGACGCGCACAGCCGTGGACGGGCGGAGGACATCGACCCCGCCGACCAGTGGGTACTCAATCCGCAGACCGGCAACTACGAACTGCGACTGGACCGCTCCGCTGGGCAGTCGGCCGCATCCCGCTCCGCCGGCGTCTCCCCCTCGAGAACGGCCGGTCGCCGCAGTGCCACCCGGACCGCGCCCCCGAGGACGGAGGTCCCCGGGCAGCGCACGCGCCGCTCGAACCGTGGCGCGGGCGCGGCAGGGGGCGCACACGACGATCTCACACCCCCCAGCGGTCCGGGCCGTCGTAAGCGCAAGCAGCGGAAGTCCCGCAAGAAGAAGGCGCTGCTGTGGATCGGCGGCACGCTCGCGCTGCTGATGGCCGGCACGGCGACTGCCGGATACCTCTACTACGAGCACCTGAACTCGAACATCAAGTCCTACTCCGACGACGGCGCCGGCACCGGCGGCTTCAGCACGGACCGGGCGATCAACATCCTCCTGATCGGCACGGACAAGCGCACCGGCAAGGGCAACGAGAGCTACGGCGACAAGAACAGCCCGGGCCACGCGGACACCACGGTGCTGCTGCATGTGTCCAAGGACCGTACGAACGCGACCGCGTTGAGCATCCCCCGCGACCTCATAACGGACATTCCCGACTGTCCGACCACGCAGGAGGACGGCTCCACCAAGGTCATCCCCGGGTCGGAGGGTGTCCGGTTCAACACCAGCCTCGGTCAGTCGGGCCGCACGCCGAGCTGCACCATGCGCACGGTCAAGGAGATCACCGGCATCACCGTGGACCACTTCATGGTGGCCGACTTCAACGCCGTCAAGACGCTGACGTCGGCCGTCGGCGGTGTGCCCATCTGCCTGGCGAAGAACATAAAGGACCCGGACTCCAAGCTCGATCTGCCGGAAGGCGAGCACGTGATCGAGGGTGAGCAGGCGCTGGCGTTCGTGCGTACCCGGCATGCCGTGGGCTTCGGCGGCGATCTGGACCGGATCAAGATCCAGCAGCAGTTCCTCAGCGCCCTCATGCGCAAGCTGAAGTCGAACGACACGCTCACCAGCCCCACCAAGCTGTTCAAGCTGGCGGAGGCCGGCACCAAGGCGCTGACCGTCGACTCCAAGATCAGTGACATCAGCAAGCTCCGCGATCTCGGTCTGGAGCTGGGCAAGTTCGAGATGAAGAACCTGACGTTCGCCACCGTGCCCGTCCTGGACAACCCGGCCGAGAAGGTCAAGGCCACGGTCGTCCTCAACACGGACAAGGCGGACGCGCTGTTCTCCATGGTCAAGAACGACATCTCGCTCACCGAGGTCGAGCAGAAGAAGAAGGACGCCCAGCAGGCCGCCAAGAGCAAGCAGGATGCGCTCCTCAAGGGCACGAGGGCCGATGCGTCGGACGTACGCGTCGACGTCTTCAACGGCGGCGGCCCGCAGGGCTCCGCGCAGAAGACCCTCGACTGGCTGCAGAACAGCGAGGGAGTGCTCAAGTCCACCAACAAGGGCAACGCCCCGGCCGACGTCGCCACGACGCAGCTGGAGTACGCGCCCAACCAGGCCGACCAGGCCCGCAAGCTCGCGGACCTGATGGGCCTGCCCGCCACGGCACTCAAGCCTGGCACCGAGAACGCCGAGGGGCTGCAGGCCATGACCCTGACCCTCGGCGCCGACTTCAGGGGCGCGGGGGTGCCCCTCACCGGTCCGGCAAAGCTGGACGTCGATCAGGTCGAAGCAGACAAACAGGTGTGCGCCAAGTGACCCCGGACGTCCGGGTCATACGGCGTGCCTGAAAAGACAACAGGGGGTCCAGGGGTGGGACAGAGCAGCGTGCGTGGGGAGGGGACGCGTGAGCGCGTCCGGCACGCCGGTGAACGGGGCTGGGACGACAGCCTGTACGAGGACGACGCCCCGGCGGGCGGCGGCCGGGCGGCAGCCGGCGACGCCGGCCGCGGCGATGCGGACGGTACGCATCCGGCCCGCCCCGAGGGCGCGGGCCGGCACGGCAACCCGCCCCGGCGCGGGAAACGCGGCAAGCGGCGGGTGTTCCGCTGGGTCGCGTCCGTGCTGTCGCTGCTGATACTCGGCACGGCGGGTGCCGGTTACCTCTACATCCGCCATCTCAACAGCAGCATCAAGAAAGAGGACCTGAATCTCGGCGGCGAGATGCGCCAGCACCAGGTCAACGCCGCGGGACAGACGCCGCTCAACATCCTGCTGATCGGCTCCGACGCCCGGAACTCCAAGGAGAACCAGGAGCTCGGCGGGGCCAAGGAGACCTTCGACGGGCCACCGCTCGCGGACGTGCAGATGCTCGTCCACCTCTCCGCGGACCGCAGCAACATGTCCGTGATCAGCATGCCGCGGGACACCGTGCTGAAGATCCCTGAGTGCAAGGACCGGGAGAACGACAAGACCTTCGAGGCGACCGGCTGGATCCTCACCAACGAGTCCCTCAACCGCGGCGGCCCCGGCTGCACGGTGGCCACCTGGTACCAGCTCACCGGCATCACCATCGACCACTTCATGATGGTCGACTTCGCCGGCGTCGTCTCCATGGCCGACGCGATCGGCGGCGTGCCGGTCTGCGTCAAGAAGAACATCCACTCGCGCAGCCGCGACGGCAAGGGCTCCGGCCTGAAACTGCCGGAGGGCACGCACCCCGTGAAGGGCGAGCAGGCGCTGCAGTGGCTGCGTACGCGGTACGGATTCGAGGACGGCACCGACCTGGCCCGTACCCATGCGCAGCACATGTACATGAACTCGATGGTCCGGGAGCTTCGGAAGAACACCAAGCTCACCGACCCGAACAAGCTGCGCAAGCTGGCCGGGGCCGCCACGTCGGCGCTCACCGTGGACACGGGCCTGAACACGGTGACCAAGCTGTACGACCTGGCCGAAGAGCTCAAGCGGGTGCCCACCGAGCGCATCACCATGACGACCATGCCGAACTTCTACTCGCAGAAGCCCCGTTTCCAGGGCAGGGTCGAGCCCAAGCAGCCGGACGCCGAGCAGCTGTTCCGGATGGTCCGCGAGGACATCCCGCTGGACGGCAAGGCGTCCAAGCGCAAGGCGCCGGAGGCCACGAAGGACCCGGCCGCTCCCGTGGGTGAGATCGGTGTGATGGTGCGGAACGGCACGTACACACCCGAGTTGGGGGCGGCGAGGGGCCGGGCGGCGGAGATCGCCGGCGTACTCGACGGCAAGGGCTTCACCGAGGCGAAGGCGGAGACGCAGAGCGATCCGCAGGACCGGACCGTCGTGTACTTCCCGAGCGTCGACCTGGAGGGCGACGCCCAGGCGGTCGCGAAGGCGCTCGGGATTCCGGTCTCCTCGGTGAAGAAGTCCACCGAGGTGTCGGGCGTCACGCTGGTGGTCGGTGCCGACTGGCGCGAGGGCACCACGTATCCGAAGACCGCGGTGCAGGACGACGGCAAGGCGCCGAAGTCGGCGCGACCGCTCAACGGCGGTGACACCGAGGCCTGTATGGACGTGCAGGACGGCTTCACCTGGTGAGGTGAAGCGGCATACGAGAGGGCCCCGGGTGCGCGCACCCGGGGCCCTCTCGGTTCGTGGTACCTGTGCTCAGGCGGTCCGTACCGCCGGCCGGCGGCTCGCGATGACCTTCTTCGCGAGCGAGCGCGGGCTGGTCAGGAAGCCGAAGCCCCATGACATGTGCATCGTGGCCAGCGCCACCGGGATCTGCAGCCTGGCCTTCAGCGGCAGGCCCTTGCCCGCCGGGACCGAGCCGGCGGTGATCGCCGCGAGATAGCCGGCCGGGACGACGAAGCCCAGGGGGGTGACCGCGGCGCCCACGACGATGCCTGCGGCGATCGCGCACACCGCGGCCGGCGGGGCGAGATAGCGCAGATTGATCGAGCCCTGGTGGTAGCGGGCGACGACATGGCGCCAGCGGCCGTAGTCCTTGTACTGCTTGGCGAGCGCCTTCACGGAGGGCCGCGGCCGGTACTGGACCTTGAGCTCGGGCGAGAACCAGATCAGCCCGCCCGCCTCGCGGATCCGGAAGTTCAGCTCCCAGTCCTGGGCGCGGATGAACTCCTCGTTGTAGCCGCCCTGCTGCTCCAGCGCCTCACGGCGGAAGACACCCAGGTACACGGTCTCCGCGGGAGCCGCCTGCCCGCCGGTGTGGAAGGCGGCGTTGCCCACCCCGATCTTCGAGGTCATCGCGGCGGCGACGGCGTGCTCCCAGTCGTTCTCGCCCTCGGCGTGCATGATGCCGCCGACGTTCTGCGCGCCGGTCTCCTCGAGGAGGCG
Organism: Streptomyces sp. NPDC001514; assembly: GCF_053597075.1. Classification (NCBI taxonomy): domain Bacteria; kingdom Bacillati; phylum Actinomycetota; class Actinomycetes; order Kitasatosporales; family Streptomycetaceae; genus Streptomyces; species Streptomyces sp. NPDC001514. The sequence continues at coordinate 149,709 of NZ_JBSFHO010000017.1, read as the reverse complement.
GACGGCGGTGGCGATGTAGTTGGGCGACAGCATGCCGTGGCCGTCGACCCGTACCACGATCGGATGACGGGAGGCCTTGATGGCGGCGTTGAGCGCCGCGGGCGTACGCCCCGTGGGGTTGGGCACGGTGTGGACGCGGGAGTCTTCGCGTACGAGCTCGGCAGCGATCTCGTCGGTACGGTCCGTGGACGGGCCGAGCGCGATGACCACCTCCATCTCACCGTCGTACTCCTGCTCCAGGATGTGACGGACCGAGTCGCGCAGATGCCGCTCCTCATTGAGGACCGGCATGATCACGGAGACGGCTGGGGTGGGGGCGGGCATGGCTTCCTCGGGGGTCCGGGGGTCGTCCCGGGAGACAGCAGTATCGCCCGCCACGTTACCGCGAACGGGGGACACCGGTGCGCGCCGCCCGGGGGCCCCGGTCGTATCGGCCTACAGTTCCCGGGATCCCGCCCCGAATGCCACCGGCCGCCTGCCACACCACCCGCGGAGGTGCCCTCGTGCCCACACCGCCCCGCTCGCCCCGTCCGAGGTCCGCGGCCCGCGTGCAGCCGCCGCACCGCAGACCTCAGCCCCGGGCCGCGGTCCGGCGGCGGCCGCGCTTGGGGCTCCGGGTGGCGACGGCGCTGTCGATGCTCGTGCTGGGCGTGGGCGGGATCGGGCATGCGCTGGTGACGGGGCTCGGCACCGGGATCGGCCGGGTCGACCCGTTCAAGGACATGAAGAACCGGCCGGAGTCCGGGCACGGAACGAACATCCTGCTCGTCGGCACCGACGGCCGGGACCGGATCACGCGGGACGAGCGCCGCAAGTACCGGCTCGGAGGCGCGCCCTGCCGCTGCACCGACACGATCATGCTGGTGCACATCTCGGCGGACCGGCAGCGGGCGAGCGTCGTGAGCCTGCCGCGCGACTCGTACGCGGAGATCCCCGCGCACACGGACGCGGTGAGCGGGAAGCGTCACATGCCCCACCCGGTGAAGCTGAACGCGGCGTACTCGGAGGGCGGGCCCGCGCTGACGGTGCGGACCGTCGAGAAGATGACGAAGGTGAAGGTCGACCACTATGTGGAGATCGACTTCACGAGTTTCATGAAGACGGTGGACGCGGTCGGCGGGGTGCGGATCTGCACGGCCCGGCCGATGAAGGACTCGTACACCGGTCTGGATCTGCCGGCGGGCACGCACGAGCTGGACGGCGGGAAGGCGCTGCAGTACGTACGGTCCCGGCACATCGACGCGGCGGCGGACCTGGGCCGGATGCAGCGCCAGCAGCGGTTCATGGCGGCGCTCATCCAGCAGGCGACGGGCAGCGGGGTGCTGCTGAACCCGGTGAAGTTCCGCCAGGTCAGCAATACGGTGCTGAATTCGGTGCGGGCCGACAAGGGGTTCGGGGCCGATCAGATGCTGACGCTCGCGAAGGCGATGCGGGGCATCACACTGGCGTCGTCGGAGTTCACGTCCGTGCCGGTGAGGGACGTCAGCCATCCGGTCAGGGGCATCGGCTCCACGGTGAAGTGGGACCCCGTGAAGTCTCAGCAGCTCTTCCGGGCCCTGCGCGAGGACCGGCCGCTGTCGCCGAAGCGGACGAAGAAGACTGCGCACCGCGGGACGGCAGCGGCGAAGGTCGTCGTCGACGTCCCGCCGAGGCAGATCCGGGTCCAGGTCTACAACGGCACCCGCATCGGCGGTCTCGGGGCGCGCGTGGACGCCGAGCTCGGCGCGACCGGTTTCGCGACGACCCGGAGGCCGCTGAACAGCGACCGCCGTGATCTGCGCCGCACGGTCGTCTCGTACGACCCCCGCTGGGACCGCTCGGCGAAGTCCCTCGCGGCCGCGCTCCCCGGCGTCGAGCTCCGCCCGGTCAAGGGCCTGGGCCCGACCCTGCATGTCACGGCGGGCACGGACTTCACCAAGGTGACCCCGGTCCGCGCGGAGACCCCGCCCAAGGGCAAGGGCAGGTTCGAGACGCTCACGGGGGACGAGGTGGTCTGCCCCTGAGGGTGCGGGACCGGCCCGCGCATCCGGCCCGCACGGCGTTCGAGGACGGACACACCGGCCGCCGGGCGGGAGGGGGCGCGCGAGGGCGTCAGTCCTCGTACCCCTCCGCCGCGCGCTTCTCGCGGAGCTCCTTGATCGCGCGGCGCCGGGCCAGCCGGTGGGTGCGGCGGATCTGGGCCTCCTGGTAGCGGCGCTTGTCGCGTTCCGTCTCCGGGATCACGGGCGGCACCTGACGGGGCTTGCCGTCCGCGTCGACCGCCGCGAAGACCAGATACGCGGAGCCGACCTGCGTCGCGGGCGTCGACTCGTTCCAGCGCTCGGCCAGGACCCGTACGCCGACCTCCATCGAGGACCGCCCGGTCCAGTTGACCTGAGCCTTCACATGGACCAGGTCCCCGACCCTGACCGGCTCCAGGAAGACCATCTCGTCCATGGACGCGGTGACGGCCGGCCCGCCCGAGTGGCGGCCCGCGACCGCGCCCGCCGCGTCGTCCACCAGCTTCATGATCACGCCACCGTGCACCGTGCCGAGAAGGTTGGTGTCCGAGCCGGTCATGATGTGGCTGAGGGTGGTGCGCGACGCCGCGGTGGGCTTACCCGGAATGTCGCCCTCCGGGTGCTGGGCCTGATCTGTCATGCCGTCCACCCTATGCGGCGACCTGCGGACCGGTGCATTTGCATCAGCTTGGCAACAGCCCAGACCCGATTCACCACCCGCCCTGTCAGTGCCCGGACCCCGGCCTGCACACTGTTCCGCATGAATGAGTGGCCCGATGGATACGGACGCGGCAGTCAGGGCGAGCCCGAGGGCGCTCGCGCCATGCGCCATGTGCAGCGCCGGCCGGTCCCGCAGCAGCAGTCGCATGGGTACGACGACTACGACGCCCCGTACGACAGCGGCTACAACACGGGCCAGGTCTACGGCAGCCCGTCCGGTGGTGGCGGTCACGGCGGCGGTTACGACGGATACGACGACGACCCGCCCGCGTACGGCCGCCCCGCACCCCGCTGGGGCCGCCGCTTCAAGGTCGGGACGGTCGTCGTCCTCGTCACCGTGCTCGGCGTCTCCATAGGCACGTACTTCTGGGCCGACTCCAAGATGCGCCGCGAGGTCGACCTCTCCAAGGTCATAGACCGGCCCGAGGAGGGCGACTGCACGACGTATCTGATCGTCGGCTCCGACAGCCGCGAGGGCATGAGCGCCGAGGAGAAGAAGAAGCTCCACACCGGCTCCGCCGAGGGCAAGCGCACGGACTCGATGATGATCCTCGCGGCCTGCGGCAACGGGAACACGATGATCTCGCTCCCCCGCGACTCGGACGTGGAGATACCCACCTTCGTCGGCTCCGAGTCCGGCAAGACGTTCAAGGGCACGGGCCGCCGGGTCAAGCTCAACGCGGCATACGCGGAGGACGGCCCCGAGCTGCTCGTCCGCACCGTCGAGTACAACACCGGCCTGCGCATCGACCACTACGCCGAGATCGGCTTCGCCGGCTTCGCGAACATCGTGGACGCCCTCGGCGGTGTCGAGATGGACATCCCGAAGGCCTTCAAGGACAAGAACTCCGGCGCCGACTTCCAGGCCGGCAAGCAGACCCTGGACGGCGAGCAGGCCCTCGCCTTCGTCCGCACCCGCTACGCCTTCGCGGGCAGCGACCTGGACCGCACGAAGAACCAGCAGAAGTTCCTCGCGGCCCTCGCCAACCAGGCGGCCACCCCGGGCACGATCCTCAACCCGTTCAAGCTCTACCCGACGCTGGGCGCGGGCCTGGACACCCTCGTCGTCGACAAGGACATGTCCCTGTTCGACCTGGGTCAGATGTTCTTCGCGATGAAGGGCATCAACAGTGGCAACGGCAAGTCCATGAACATCCCGATCTCGGGCAGCCGCGGCGGCAACCTCGTCTGGGACAAGGCCAAGGTCAAGCAGCTCGTGCAGGAGATCAAGAACGACGACCCGATCACGGTCACGTCCAACCGCTGACGCGCTGACGCCGACGCGACGGCCCCGCCGATCCTGCCTGCGGTCGGCGGGGCCGTCGACGTTCATCCGTACGGCTGAACGCACGTACGTGCGGCGCGCGAGCACCCCAGCAACACCACGAGGCACCCCGCTGGACGGGGTGCCTCGTGCCGGTGCGGGCAGGCCTTACGGCAGGTTGCGGGCCATGACGATCCGCTGGACCTGGTTGGTGCCCTCGTAGATCTGCGTGATCTTGGCGTCGCGCATCATGCGCTCGACCGGGTAGTCGCGGGTGTACCCGTAGCCGCCGAGCAGCTGGACCGCGTCCGTGGTGATCTCCATGGCGACGTCGGAGGCGAAGCACTTGGCGGCGGCGCCGAAGAAGGTGAGGTCGCCGTCGACGCGCTCGGACTTGGCGGCCGCCGAGTAGGTGAGCTGGCGGGCGGCCTCGAGCTTCATGGCCATGTCGGCGAGCATGAACTGGATGCCCTGGAAGTCGGCGATGGCCTTGCCGAACTGCTTGCGCTCCTGGACGTAGCCCTTGGCGTAGTCGAGGGCGCCCTGGGCGATGCCGAGGGCCTGGGCCGCGATGGTGACGCGGGTGTGGTCCAGGGTCTTCATCGCGGTGGCGAAGCCGGTGCCCTCCGCGCCGATCATGCGGTCGGCGGGGATGCGGACGTTGTCGAGGTAGACCTCGCGGGTCGGGGAGCCCTTGATGCCGAGCTTCTTCTCCGGAGCGCCGAAGGAGACACCCTCGTCGCCCTTCTCGACGACGAAGGCGCTGATGCCCTTGGAGCGCTTCTCGGGGTCGGTGACGGCCATCACCGTGTAGTACTCGGAGACGCCGGCGTTGGTGATCCAGCGCTTCACACCGTTGAGTATGTAGTGGTCGCCATCGCGGACCGCCTTGGTCTTCATGCCCGCGGCGTCGGAGCCGGCGTCCGGCTCGGAGAGGCAGTACGAGAACATCGCGTCGCCCTTGGCGAGCGGGCCCAGGTACTTCTTCTTCAGATCCTCGGAGCCGGAGAGGATCACCGGGAGCGAGCCCAGCTTGTTCACGGCGGGGATCAGCGAGGACGAGGCGCAGACGCGGGCGACCTCCTCGATGACGATGACGGTCGCGAGAGCGTCGGCGCCCGCGCCGCCGTACTCCTCCGGGACGTGCACGGCGTGCAGGTCGGAGGCGACCAGCGCGTCGAGGGCCTCCTGCGGGAAGCGGGCCTCCTCGTCGACCGCGGCCGCGAACGGCGCGATCTTCGCCTCGGCGAGCGAGCGGACCGTCTCGCGGAGCATGTCGTGCTCTTCGGACGGGCGGTACAGGTCGAAGTCAGGCACTGTGCAAATCTCCCTTTGGCGCCAAGGTCTCTGGCTCCCCTGAGCGGCCGCTAACTACCGTTAAGTAATACAAATTTTAGTGGTCTGTCCCGGGCCGGCATACGTGAGCTTGCCGACAGCGGAAAAATGCCCCTGGCCCCACCCGACTATGCTCGGCCCGGCACTCCCCTCGTCCCCCTTCAGGAGCACCGCATGGCCCTCAAGATCACCGTGATCGGCACCGGATACCTCGGCGCCACACACGCAGCGGCCATGGCGGAGCTGGGCTTCGAGGTTCTCGGCCTCGATGTCGTACCCGCGAAGATCGAGATGCTGGCGGCCGGCCGGGTGCCGATGTACGAGCCGGGGCTCGAGGAGCTGCTGGAGAAGCACGTCGCGGGGATCCCCGGCGCGAGCGGACGGCTGCGCTTCACGACCTCGTGGGACGAGCTCGAGGAGTTCGGCGGCGATGTGCACTTCGTGTGCGTGAACACCCCGCAGAAGCACGGCGAGTACGCGTGCGACATGTCGTACGTCGACGCCGCCTTCGACTCGCTCGCGCCGCGTGTCAAGAGCGGCGCGCTGGTCGTCGGCAAGTCGACCGTGCCGGTCGGGTCGGCGGACCGGCTCGCCAAGGTGCTCGCCGAGCGGTCGCCGGAGGGCGTGGAGCTGGCGTGGAACCCGGAGTTCCTGCGCGAGGGCTTCGCCGTCCAGGACACGCTGCACCCGGACCGGATCGTGGTCGGTGTGGCGAGCGAGCGCGCGGAGAAGGTGCTGCGCGACGTGTACGCGACGCCGGTCTCGGAGGGGTCGCCGTTCGTGGTGACGGACTTCCCGACGGCGGAGCTGGTGAAGACCTCCGCGAACTCCTTCCTGGCGACGAAGATCTCGTTCATCAACGCGATGGCCGAGGTCTGCGAGGCCGCGGGCGGCGATGTGGCGAAGCTCGCGGAGGCGATCGGCTACGACGAGCGGATCGGCGCGAAGTTCCTGCGGGCCGGGATCGGCTTCGGCGGCGGCTGTCTGCCGAAGGACATCCGGGCGTTCATGGCACGGGCCGGCGAGCTGGGCGCGGACCAGGCGCTGACGTTCCTGCGCGAGGTCGACTCGATCAACATGCGGCGCCGCGGGCACATGGTGGAGCTGGCGCGGGAGGCCGTGGGCGGTGACTCCTTCCTCGGGAAGCGGGTCGCGGTGCTCGGCGCGACCTTCAAGCCGGACTCGGACGACGTACGGGACTCGCCCGCGCTGAACGTCGCCGGGCAGATCCACCTCCAGGGCGGCCAGGTGACGGTGTACGACCCGAAGGGCATGGACAACGCCCGCCAGGTCTTCCCGACACTCGGTTACGCGGACAGTGCGCTGGACGCGGTGCGGGGCGCGGACGTGGTGCTGCATCTGACCGAGTGGCGCGAGTTCCGTGAGCTGGACCCGGCGGAGCTGGGCGAGGTGGCGTCCCGCCGCATACTGCTGGACGGGCGGAACGCCCTGGACGCGGCGTTGTGGCGCGAGGCCGGGTGGACGTACCGGGCGATGGGCCGGCCTCGCGCCTGAGCTTGCTTGCGCCTGCTTGCGCCTGCTTGCGCCTGAGCCTGCTTGCGCCTGAGCCTGCTTGCGCCTGAGCTTGCTTGCGCCTGCTCGCGGGTTTCAGCAGGCGCAGAGACAGAAGGGGTGGCCGGCCGGGTCAGCGTAGACCCGCCAGCTGCGTGAGCGGTCGTCCGTGTCGAGCGGCTTGGCGCCGAGCGCCAGCACCCGGGCCTCCGCCGTGTCCAGGTCCTCGACGGTGAGGTCGAGGTGGAACTGCTGCGAGGCGTCGGGGGCGGGCCACTGCGGCGGTACGTGGCCGGGGGCGGCCTGGAAGGCCAGGAGCGTGCCCTCGTACCCCTTGAGAACGACCCAGTCGTCGCCGTCGGCCTCCGGCCGGCCGCCGAGGATCTCGGCGTAGAAGGCGGCGAGTGCGCGCGGGTCGGGGCAGTCCAGGACGACGGTTCCCACGGTGGCGATGGCCATGGTGCTTCCTTTCGTACGGCTGCGGCGTTACCGGTTGCTGCTGAGTACCGGTAACGAGTTACCCCATAGTGGCGGCTCGGAGGTAACGTCGCAACCATGAATGACAGGGCGCCCGCACCAGGAGGTCTCGCGCTGGTCGAGTCCCTGGTCAACACGCTGAACGTCGAGACCGGCGCCGACGCCCTGGACACGGCGGACGGCCGGGCCGCGTTCGGTCTCTCGGAGGACCAGGTACCGGACGCCCGGGAGCTCCGCGAGGCGCTGCGCGCCGCCTGCCTGGCACACGCCGGGCACCGCGCGCCCGGAGACGTGGCCGCGCTGGACCGGCTGCTGTCGGACGCGCCGCTGCTGGTGGGCGTGGACGGGGCGGGCGCGGCGGCGCTCCGGCCCGCGGACCCGGCCTCGCTCGTGTCGCGCGTCGCCGCGGCGATTGCCACCGCGGCGGCCGAGGGGACATGGCAGCGCCTGAAGGCGTGTGAGGCCGAGGACTGTCGGTGGGCGTACTACGACCGGAGTCCGGCCGGTCGGAGCCGGTGGTGCTCGATGGCGGTGTGCGGCGCCCGCGCGAAGATGCGGGCGTACCGGGCCCGAAGGGCCGGATAGCGGGAAGCCGCTGGCGCGGGGCGGGGTCCGGTACCGCGGCGGCACCCGGTGTGTCCGTCCTCAAACGCCGGACCGGCTGCAAGGTGCGGGCCCGCCTCAGGAACCGGACCGGCTGCAAGGTGCGGGCCCGCCTCAGGAGCCGGACGGGCTGAGAGGACTCAGGCGAGGGACTCCAGCGTCGCGTTCGAGGGGGCTCGGGTCTTCTGGAGGTCCTTCGCGACCGCTTCCGCGTCCCGGAGCACCCGGACCGCGTTCTGCCAGGTCAGCTTTGCCAGGTCGGCCGTCGACCAGCCGCGCCGCAGCAGCTCCGCGATCAGGTTCGGGTAGCCCGCGACGTCCTCCAGGCCCGCCGGGGTGAACGCCGTGCCGTCGAAGTCGCCCCCGATGCCGATGTGGTCGATGCCCGCGGCCTCGCGCATGTGGTCGAGGTGGTCCGCAACCGTCGAGGCCGTGGCCATCGGGCGCGGATTCGCCGCCTCGAAGGCCCGCTGGACCTTCATGCCGGCCTCGGTCGTGTCGAGGGGGTGCAGGCCGTGGGCGCGCATGTTCTCGTCCGCCGCGAGGGTCCAGGCCACCGCCTCGGGCAGGATGAACTTCGGCACGAACGTGGCCATCGCCAGGCCCCCGTTCGCCGGCAGCCGCTCCAGCACTGCGTCCGGGACGTTCCGCGGATGGTCGCAGATCGCCCGCGCCGACGAGTGGGAGAAGATCACCGGCGCCGCGGACGTGTCCAGCGCGTCCCGCATCGTCGTCGCGGCGACGTGCGAGAGGTCGACGAGCATGCCGGTGCGGTTCATCTCGCGCACGACCTCGCGGCCGAACGCGGAGAGACCGCCGACGCCGGGCTCGTCGGTCGCCGAGTCGGCCCAGTCGTTGTTGTCGTTGTGCGTGAGCGTCATGTAGCGGACGCCAAGCGCGTACAGCGCCCGCAGTGTGGCGAGCGAGTTGTTGATGGAGTGGCCGCCCTCCGCGCCCATGAGCGAGGCGATACGGCCGTCCTTGCGCGCCGCCTCCATGTCGTCCGCGGTCAGGGCACGCGCCAGGTCCGCCGGGTAGCGGGTGAGGAGCCGGCCCACCACGTCGATCTGCTCCAGCGTGGCGCTGACCGCCTCGTCGCCGACCATGTCGCTGCGTACGTACACGGACCAGAACTGCGCGCCGACGCCGCCCGCCCGCAGCCGCGGGATGTCGGTGTGCAGGCGGCCTGTCTGGTCGGCCGCGACGTCGAGCCGGTCCAGGTCGTAGCGCACCTGCTCGCGCAGCGCCCACGGCAGATCGTTGTGGCCGTCGACGACAGGGTGGGAGGCGAGCAGGGATCGGGCCTCTGCGAGGAAGTCCACCGGGTCGCCGCCCTACTTCCCGAAGCCGAAGGCCGCCGCGCCCTCGACCTTCGTACGCAGCCGCTTGCCCTTCTCCGTCGCCTGGTCGTTCAGCTCCTGCTGGAACTCCCGCATCCGGCTCATCAGGTCGGGGTCCTGTGTCGCGAGGATGCGCGCCGCGAGCAGGCCCGCGTTGCGCGCGCCGCCGACCGAGACCGTCGCCACGGGCACGCCCGCGGGCATCTGGACGATGGACAGCAGCGAGTCCATGCCGTCGAGGTACTTCAGCGGGACCGGCACGCCGATGACCGGCAGCGGGGTGACCGAGGCGAGCATCCCCGGGAGGTGGGCCGCGCCGCCCGCGCCCGCGATGATCGCCTTCAGGCCGCGGCCGTCGGCCTCCTCGCCGTACGCGATCATCTCGCGCGGCATGCGGTGGGCGGAGACGACGTCGACCTCGTACGGGATCTCGAACTCGTCGAGGGCCTGGGCCGCGGCTTCCATGACGGGCCAGTCGGAGTCGGAGCCCATGACGATGCCGACGAGAGGGGCCGAATCGAGAGGGGAGGTCATTCGGTGATCGTTCCTCTGAGGTAGTCGGCTGCGTGACGGGCGCGCTCCAGCACGTCGTCGAGATCGTCGCCGTAGGTGTTGACGTGCCCCACCTTGCGGCCGGGCTTCACGTCCTTGCCATACATATGGATCTTGAGCTGCGGATCCCGTGCCATGCAGTGCATATATGCCGCATACATGTCGGGGTAGTCGCCGCCCAGCACGTTGCACATGACCGTCCACTTCGCCCGGGGCCGCGGGTCGCCGAGGGGCAGGTCCAGCACGGCCCGTACGTGATTGGCGAACTGGGACGTGATCGCGCCGTCCTGGGTCCAGTGGCCGGAGTTGTGGGGCCGCATGGCCAGCTCGTTGACGAGGATGCGCCCGTCGGTCGTCTCGAACAGCTCGACCGCGAGGTGTCCGACGACACCGAGCTCCTTCGCTATCCGCAGCGCCAGCTCCTGTGCCTGGCCGGCCAGCTCGGGGTCGAGGTCAGGGGCGGGCGCGATCACGGTGTCGCAGACCCCGTCGACCTGCCGCGACTCCACGACGGGATACGCGACGGCCTGGCCGTGCGGGGAGCGGACGATGTTCGCCGCCAGCTCGCGGCGGAAGTCGACCTTCTCCTCGGCCAGGACCGGGACGCCCGCGCGGAACGGGTCGGCGGCGTCCTCCTCGCTCCGTACGAACCAGACACCCTTGCCGTCGTAGCCGCCGCGCACGGTCTTGAGGATGACGGGGAAGCCGCCGACCTCCGCCGCGAAGGCCGCCGCGTCCGCCGGGTCGGCGACGATGCGGTGACGGGGGCAGGGCGCGCCGATCTCGTCGAGCCGGGCGCGCATCACCCCCTTGTCCTGGGCGTGCACCAGGGCGTCGAGCCCCGGGCGCACGACGACGCCGTCCGCCTCCAGGGTCCGCAGGTGCTCGCTCGGCACATGCTCGTGATCGAAAGTGATCACATCGCAGCCGCGCGCGAAGTCACGCAGCGTGTCCAGGTCGCGATAGTCGCCGATGACGACCTCGCTGACCACCTGGGCCGCCGAGTCCTGGGGGGTGTCACTGAGGAGCTTGAATCTGATGCCGAGGGGGATGCCCGCCTCGTGGGTCATGCGGGCGAGCTGACCGCCGCCGACCATGCCGACTACCGGGAACGTCACTCTCTCAGGGTATCCGCCAAGCCGGACCGCTCCGGCAACTGGGCGATGCCACAGCCCGGCGACACCTTTGCGATTGTCCACAGGCAACACACGAGGGTGCTGGTTAGAGTGATGGGGTTGACGTTTCGAAGATGCCGAACGACGCCGAACGGACGGGGCCAGCGATCACCATGAGCGAACGGCGCGCACTGCGTGTGCGACTGGACCGGCTCGCGCGCGAGGTCGCCAAGTTCGGCGCTGTCGGCGCGCTTGGCCTGCTCGTCAATATGGCGGTGTTCAACCTGCTGCGGCACACCACCGAGATCCCGGTGGTGCGTGCGAGTCTCCTGGCGACCTTCATCGCGATCCTGTTCAACTATGTGGGCTTCCGCTACTTCACGTACCGGGACCGCGACAAGAGCGGCCGTACGAAGGAGCTGACGCTGTTCCTGCTGTTCAGCGCGGCCGGAGCGGTCATCGAGAACGGTGTGCTGTACACGGCGACGTACGGCTTCGACTGGGACAGCCCGCTCCAGAGCAACTTCTTCAAGTTCTTCGGGATCGGCGTCGCGACGCTGTTCCGCTTCTGGTCGTACCGCACCTGGGTGTTCCGGGCGCTGCCCGCGCGCGAGGCCGTGCAGAGGGCGGAATCGTTCCTGGAGCAGCGGCGGGCGGAGCAGCCCGACCGCGTCGGCAGCTGAGCCCGGCCACTGGACGACGGGGCGGGGCCTGGTCCCCGGTCCCCCGGTCCCCTCAACGGATCGGGCGGTCCCCCGGTCCCCTCAACGGACCGGGCGCTCGTGCTCACCGGGGCGTTCCTTGAGACGGCGTGCCTCCCGGCTCAGGAACAGCGCGAAGACGGGCGGCTGCTGCTGGAGCAGCTCCAGCCGGCCGCCGTCGGCCTCCGCCAGATCACGGGCCACGGCCAGCCCGATGCCCGTCGAGTTCCGGCCGCTGATCGTCCGCTCGAAGATCCGCGCACCGAGATCGGCCGGTACGCCAGGACCCTCGTCGGTCACTTCGATGACCGCCTGATTTCCGGTGACGCGGGTGCGCAGGGCGACCGTGCCGCCGCCGTGCATCAGAGAGTTCTCGATCAGCGCGGCCAGCACCTGGGCCACGGCGCCCGGCGTCCCCACGGCCCGCATGCCCTGCTTGCCGGAGCAGACGATCGCGCGGCCCGCGCTGCGGTAGGCGGGGCGCCACTCCTCGATCTGCTGCTTGACCACCTCGTCGAGGTCGAAGGCGACGGCGGAGCCGGTGCGGGGGTCGCGCGAATTGGTCAGCAGCCGCTCGACGACGTCCGTGAGCCGCTCCACCTGGGCGAGCGCGACACTCGCCTCCTCCTTCACCGTCTCCGGGTCGTCGGTGGCGGAGATCTCCTCCAGCCGCATGGAGAGCGCGGTCAGGGGCGTACGGAGCTGATGCGAGGCGTCCGCGGCGAGCCGGCGCTCGGCGGTGAGCATCCGGGCGATCCGCTCCGCGCTGGAGTCCAGGACGTCCGCGACCCGGTCGAGCTCCGGGACGCCGTAGCGCCGGTGGCGCGGGCGGGGGTCCCCCGATCCGAGGCGCTCGGCGGTCTCCGCGAGGTCGGTGAGCGGTGAGGCGAGTTTGTTCGCCTGTCGCAGGGCGAGAAGGACCGCGGCGACGACGGCGAGCAGCGCCACCGCGCCGATGATCAGCAGCGTGCGGCCGACCTCGCGGGTGACGGTGGAGCGGGACTCCTCGACGGTGACGCTCTCGCCCTGCTCCCCGGTGACGGTGGAGCGGATCACACCGCCCGACGGCTGCTCGCCGATCTCGATCGGGGCGCTCCCGGGGACGCGGATCAGGGCGTACCGCTCGGGCCCGATCTGCTCGGCGAGCGCGTCGGCGTCGACCGGCGCCCGCTCCAGGACCCGCGACTCGACGACGCTGACCAGGCGCAGCGCCTCGGAGTCCACGCTCTCCTGGGCGCTGTTGCTGATGGTGCGCGTCTCGACGATGACGAGGGAGACCCCGAAGACGGCGATGACGACGAGCACCACGGCGAGCGTGGAACTGATGAGACGGCGGCGCACGGTGCTGCCCTCCGGGCGGGTGACGCGATGACGCAATGACGAGTGCGACTTCGAGCGTACGGGGCCGTCGGGGCGGCCCCGGGTGTCCGTCCTCGGACTCCCCCTACGCCCTGCGGCGTGGGGGGACCCCCAGACGGGCTGTGAGGGTGCCCGGTACCGTCGCGGCGGCCCGCGTATCCGTCGTCGGACGCCGGACGTGCCGACCCGGGTCAGCTCTTCTCGAAGCGGAAGCCGACGCCGCGCACCGTCGCGATGTAGCGGGGATTCGCCGCGTCGTCGCCGAGCTTCTTGCGGAGCCAGGAGATGTGCATGTCGAGGGTCTTGGTGGAGGACCACCACGTGGTGTCCCAGACCTCGCGCATCAGCTGGTCGCGCGTGACGACCCGGCCCGCGTCCCGCACCAGGACCCGGAGCAGGTCGAACTCCTTGGCCGTGAGCTGGAGCTCCTCATCGCCCATCCAGGCGCGGTGCGACTCGACGTCGATCCGCACGCCGTGCGTCGCGGGCGCGGCAGCCGGCTCCGTGGCGCCGCGGCGGAGCAGGGCGCGGACCCGGGCGAGCAGCTCGGCGAGGCGGAACGGCTTGGTGACGTAGTCGTCGGCGCCGGCGTCCAGGCCGACCACCGTGTCCACCTCGTCGGCGCGGGCGGTCAGCACCAGGATCGGCACGGTGTGCCCGTCGGCACGAAGGCGGCGGGCCACTTCGAGGCCGTCCATACCGGGCAGCCCGAGGTCCAGCACGACCAGATCGACCCCGCCCTTGAGTCCCGCATCGAGGGCGGTCGGACCGTCCTCGCGGACCTCGACCTCGTAACCCTCCCGGCGCAGCGCACGGGCCAGTGGCTCGGAGATGGATGCGTCGTCCTCGGCGAGCAGTACACGGGTCATGGGCTGATGGTAGTCCGCGAGAGGGACACGTCGGAGGGTGATCCACCAGACCTGCGGGTGTGGGATGAGATCCTGTTAGTGACCTTCGATTCGGGGCAGACGGTTCCGGGAATGCCTGTGATCCATGTCTCAAGTCCTTCCATATCCCCCACTGTCGTGTCGTATGGTGGCGAGACGCCTTTAGCACTACTCGGGGACCTTTGGCTGCTTAGCGCCAAGGGTCTCTTTTCTGCGCGGGTCCGGTCATCACCGGTCCCGAGACAGTGAATGACCTGTGGGCCGGGCCTCACGCGCGACGCCGCGCGCGGGGCGTGGATCCCGGTGCGGACGTGTCCCTCGTCTTCGTACGCAACGAATGACGGGCCCCTCGGGCGTGGGGCGGGACCGCTCCCTGCCGGTGCCGGCCGCCCCCCACCGGGCGCGAAACCCGCTCACGAAGCGACGCGTCCCGAGCAGCAAGGATCGACCATGGCGTCCAGCCTGACGAAGGACACCGCCGGGGCCCCCTCCGGCGAGAAGACCTTCTTCGGCCACCCCCGCGGCCTGGCCACTCTCTTCATGACCGAGATGTGGGAGCGCTTCTCCTACTACGGCATGCGGGCCCTTCTCGTTCTGTACCTGGTCTCCGGCGGCGCCGACGCCGCGACCGGCAGCCAGGGCGGCGGCCTGGCGATGACCGCGGTCACGGCCACGGCCATCTACTCCGTCTACGTCTCGATGGTCTACCTCATGGCCATGCCGGGCGGCTGGTTCGGCGACCGCGTCTGGGGCGCCCGCAAGACCGTCACCATCGCGGGCTTCGTCATCATGGCGGGCCATGTCTCGCTCGCCCTGCCCGGTCAGGCGATGTTCTTCGTCGGTCTCGTGCTCGTCGCGGTCGGCTCCGGTCTGCTCAAGGCCAACATCTCCACGATGGTGGGCCACCTCTACGACGGTCCGGACGACCCGCGCCGTGACGGCGGCTTCACGATCTTCTACATCGGCATCAACCTCGGTGCCTTCGCCGCGCCGCTGGTCATCGGCACCGTCGGTGAGAAGCACAGCTGGCACTTCGGCTTCCTGCTCGCCGCGGTCGGCATGGCGCTGGGTCTGATCCAGTTCCTGGTCGGCACCCGCAACCTGAGCCCGAAGAGCAGCGTCGTCCCGAACCCGCTGACCCCGCAGGAGCGCACGGCTGTCCTCACGAAGGTCGCTGTCGGCGCCGCGCTCATCGCCGCGTTCTACGGCATCGTCGTCGCCCTGGGCATGTACACCCTGAACTGGGCGCTGGTCCCGATCACCCTGGCCGGTCTGCTCATCCCGGTCGCCGTGCTGGTCCGCATCAAGCGCGACAAGGACCTGGACAAGGTCGAGCAGTCCAAGGTCTCCGGCTACATCTGGTTCTTCGTCGCCGCGGCCGTCTTCTGGATGATCTACGACCAGGGTGGTTCGACCCTGTCGCTCTTCGCCGACAGCAAGACCGCCGACACCCTGTTCGGCCTGGGCTTCCCGGCCACCTGGTTCCAGTCGCTGAACCCGCTGTTCATCATGGCGCTGGCCCCGGTCTTCGCCTGGATGTGGCTGGCGCTGGCGCGCCGCAACAAGGAGCCGAACACCATCGTGAAGTTCGCGATGGCCCTGGTCCTGGTCGGCGCCTCGTTCTTCGTCTTCATCGTGCCGATGGCCATGGCTGGCGACGGCGCCAAGGTCAGCCCGATGTGGCTGGTCTCGATCTACATGATCCAGACGATCGCCGAGCTGTGCCTGTCCCCGGTGGGTCTGTCGGTGACCACGAAGATGGCCCCGCAGAAGTACTCCAGCCAGATGCTGGGCGTGTGGTTCCTCGCCGTCACCGCGGGCGACTGCGCCACGGGTCTTCTCTCGCTCGCGGGCGTCGACCTGAACGGTACGGGCATCATCGCCCTGCAGGCCGCGCTCGCCGCGGTCGCGGGTATGGCGATCTGGATGTACCGCAAGAAGGTCCAGGAGCTCATGGGCAACGTCCACTGACGTCGTCCGTCCGCGCTCTGTGCACGAAGGGCCGCCGCACCGGATCGGTGCGGCGGCCCTTCGCCGTTCACAAAACCGATGTCAGCGGGTCGTGCCCCGCAGCCTGCGCCACGGCGTGAACGTGAAGACCGCGCCGCCCAGCAGGATCACCGTGCCCGCCGCGAGGGCGAGGGCGTGGAGGGCCTCGCCGTCCTCGGCTCCGGTCTCGGCGAGGCCGCCGCCCGAGGCGTCGCTGCCGCCTGCCGAGCCGGAGGCGGAGCCGCCCGATGCGCCGCCCGGCTGCTCGGAGGTGTCGAGTTCGAGGGAGACCTCGACATTGGCCGGTGGGGTGCAGGTCGTCGTCGTACCGAGGGCCTTGACCGTGAGGACGCCCGGGCTGAGCGTGGACTTTCCGCCGGCGCCCGGCTTGTACGTACCCGTCAGGTCGGGGATCTCGATCGGGTCGCCTGCCTTGATGGGCTCCTTGTTCGTGGGGCCCTCGACATGGACGAAGCCCTTGTCCGCGCCGCCGAGCTTGACCTCCATGGAGGGCTTGACGGAGTCGGCCGGGATGTCGGCCGGGCTGTCCATGACGGACTTGGAGAACTTCACGGTGAGGTCGAAGTCGCCGCCGTTCTTCTTGGCGTTGATCCTGACCGGGGAGACGGCGTTCTTGTCGCCGATGGGGGTCTTGCAGGAATAGGCGACCTCGACCTCCTTGCCCTCGAAGTCGGTCTGGCCGCCACCGCCGCCGGTGCTGCCCCCGGACGTGCCGCCGCCGGTGGTGCTGCCGCCCGACGTGGTCCCGCCGGAGTCGCTGCCGCCGGAGCTGCTCGTGCCTCCCGCCGTCGTTCCCCCTGAGTCGCTGCCGCCCGAGGCGCCGCCGCCGGTGATCAGGCCGCCCGTCGTCGGCAGACCGCCCGTCGTACCGCCCGTCGTCGGCAGACCACCGGTCGTGCCGCCCGTCGTGGGCAGACCGCCCGTCGTGCCGCCCCCGCCGTCCGTCACCTTGATCGTCGCACCGGGCTGCACGGTCTCCTTCGGCGAGCACTTCGTGTCCGTCGAGATCGGCTTGGAGACGTTGATGTTGTACTTGTCCGGCGTCAGTTTGATCTCACCCGGCGCGGTCAGCTTCAGCTTGCCCTTCATGTCGGGCAGCACCATGGGGCTGTTCTTCGGGATCGGCGGGTTCTGCCGCGGTCCGTCCATCGCCAGGTCTGCGGTCTGCGCCCCGGCGACCTTGATCGTGCCGGTCGGCTTGACCGTGTCCTTCTCCAGGTCGAGGACGTCGGGGTTCTTGGACGCGGCCTCGACGGTCTTCCAGACCACCTCGATCTCGTCGCCGACCTTCGCCTCCGCGGGCGCGGTGATCTGGACCTTGGTGGTGCCCTGAACGGGCGGCAGGCCGGAGATCGCCGGGGGAATGCACTCCGTCTTGTACGACACCTCGGCGGCGTGGGCCGGTCCCGCGGTCAGCAGGATCCCCGCGCCGCAGAGCATCAGCGCGACCCCTGCCGCGCTCATCCTCCGTTGCGTGCTCACGTGTGTCCCTTCGTCGTGGGTCGGTTCTCTGACGGTGCGGAGTCCGGGGTGAACCACGGCAGTGCCACCGTGGTGGTGGGTACGGTCCGGCCCGCGGCCGGGGCCGGGGCGGGGGTGGGAGTGGTGGTGCCGGGCGGTGCGTTCCGGTGACGGCCACCGCCGCGGTGCGGCCGCACGCGGTCCACGACCGCCATCCCGATCCGGAACAGCGCGGCCGGTACGACGACGGCCAGCAGCAGCCAGAAGAGCGTCACGCCCCACGGCCGGCCCACTCCCCAGGGCTGTTCGGCGAGCACCTTCGAGCCGTACTTCACGGAGACCTGGTAATCGCCGTGCGCGCCCGCCGACAGCTGGACGGGCAGCCTGACCTGGGCCTTCTTCCCAGGCTCGATCGTGCCGCGCCACTGCCGCTCCTCCCACTGCGGGGCGAAGACGCCGTGCGCGGTGCCGACCTGGAAGACGGGGTTCTCGACCGGGGCCGAGCCCAGATTGCCGACCGTGAAGACGAGCTCGCGGCTCGGCGGGGCGCCGAACCACACGAGCAGCCCGCTCGACCCGCGCAGCTCGACGGTCGCGAGCACCGCGAGCTTTCCGCCGCCGGTGGGCTGAGGGAGCGGGGCGGTGGGGTGGCCGGCGACGGTGAACGGCGCGTCCACGGTGGCCTGTTCCCCGGTGACGGTGGCCACGTGCACCACACAGGGGCAGGGCTTGGGGGGTTCTGCGACCGGCATCTGCTTGCTGAAGGTGCCCTTGGCGTCGGTGGTGACGGCACGGCCGTCGGCGTTGGCGCACGAGTTGGTGCCGCCGATCACGCCTCTGTCGGGCGTGGACTGGCCGCAGATCAGCATCATCAGCAGGGCGCCCGGGCGCCAGCCGGTGCCGCGGACGGTGATGTCGCCGCCCTTGCCGGCCTGTTGGGCGGAGAGGGTGACGGCGGGCCTGCCCTCGGCCGCGGCGGGGCTGCCCGTGAGGGCGAGGGCCATGGTGAGGAGCGCGCTGAGCAGCAGTGCGAACGCGCGGGCTGCGTGGGCCGCGGGTCGGGGGCGCCTGCGGCGGGCCTCCCCCCGCCCCGCCCCTTCCCGCTGTGTCGATGTGCGGCTCCGCCGTGTGGGGGGCAAGCCCCCGGACCCCCGGGCCTTGCCCGGTACCGCCCGGTCGTCCCGCGTGTCCGTCCTCGAACTCCCCCTACGCCCTGCGGCGTGGGGGGACCCCCAGACAGGCTCGGTGGGCGCCGGTACCGCCGGGTGGGCGAGGACGTCCGTCCTCAAGCGCCGGACAGGCTTGGTGGGTGGTCGCATGCGTGTGCCGCCGTTCACGGTTGGGCTCTCACCTTCGCCGGTCGCCGTTCGGTGCGCTTCAGTCGCAGAGCCGCCGCCCCGGCCGCCGCCGCGGCGAGAGCGAGCGCCGTGCCCGTCGCCGCGGCCCAGGGGACGTACACCGCGGAGGCCGTCGCCTCGCCGTGGGCGCCGCCCGATGCGGTGACCCGGAGGGTGATGTCGACGGAGTCGAGGGCGGGGGGATCGGGCCAGGGTTCGGTGAGTTCGACGCGCCGGCCGGGGAGGAGCTCGAGGGGCAGCGGGCGGGCGGGGCGCGCAAGCAGTTCGCCGGTGAGGCCGTCGGCGCGGAGTGCGAGGCGTGGGGCGAGGACCGTGTTGCCCCGGTTGACCAGGGCGTAGTGGATGCGCTTGCCCTCCACCCGGACGTCCTCGACGGTGAGCGCGGCGAGCGTCGGGCCGGCCACCCGGACATGGACGCGCACGCCCACCTCGCGGCCGCCCGCCGTCGCGACGATCGCGGCGGGGTGGTCGCCTGGTGTCGCGGACGCCGGGACGGTCACGGCGAAGGGCACATCGGCGCGGGTGCGGGGCGGCACGGTCACCTGCTGCGAGGCGAGGACGATCCACGTGCCGGTGCCCGTGCGGGAGGTGCGTACCGCGAACTCACCGTTCTTCGCGTTGTCCGCGCCCGCGCCGCGCAGCCGTACGGTCAGCGGCTCGGCGCCCCGATTCGTCACGGACAGCCTGTCCTCCATCACCGTGCCGGGCGAGCCCTCCAGATAGACGTACGGTCTGCCGCCCGCCGCGGGCTCCGCCGTCCAGCCCGGCCCGGCGCCGGGCGCTGCGGTCGCGGGCGCGGGCACGACCACAGCGCCGGGCGCGGTCGCGGACAGCACGCTCAGCAGAGCTGCGGCGGCAACAGTGATCACGGCTCCCCCGCGGTCAGCTCGCGGACCGCGCGCCGCGACGGGTCAGCCACAGCACACCCGCCACCCCGGAGAGCAGCACCGTGCCACCGAGCGTGCCGAGCGCGACCGCCGAGTCGAGCGGGCC
Source organism: Streptomyces sp. NPDC001514 (assembly GCF_053597075.1). Taxonomy (NCBI): domain Bacteria; kingdom Bacillati; phylum Actinomycetota; class Actinomycetes; order Kitasatosporales; family Streptomycetaceae; genus Streptomyces; species Streptomyces sp. NPDC001514. Next base: position 130,022 of record NZ_JBSFHO010000017.1, on the reverse strand, counting down.
GGTCCTGGGCAGCTCGCCCGAGCCCGATGCCGACTGGGCACCGCCCCCGCCGCCCGAGGCCTGGACGTCGAGTTCGAGCGACGGCTTCGGGTTGTTCTTGGGCGTGCACGTGGTGGTCGTACCGAGCGCCTTGATGGTCAGCACCCCCGCGGTGAAGGTGACCTTGCCCGTCTTCCTCGGGGTGTACGTACCCGTCAGGTCGCTGATCTTGATAGGGGTGTTGGCGGGGATCGCCGCGGGGTTCGCGGGCCCGGACACCTTCACCGTCCCGCTGTCCACGCCACCCAGCTTGATCACCGCGCTCGGGTTCATCGCGCCCTTGCCGAGCTCGACCGGACTGGACGAGACTCCCTTCTCGAACGACATCGTGAGCTGATAGCCGCCACCGCTCTTGACGGCCTTGATGTCGATCGGCGACACGGCACCCTTCGGTCCGATCGGCGTCTGACACTGGTAGTCCACGTCAACGACATCGGCATGGGCGACGGGGGCGGCCATCAGCACCACCGAGCCCGCCACCGCCGCTGCCAGCGTGAGAGCTGTCCGCTTCTGGTACGACACCTCGAGTTCCCCTCATGCCGGGAAGTCGCCCAAGTTACTGACGACACATCAGATCGGGCGCTCAAGGTACGCCTGGGCCCTGATGGAGGGAAGACAAAGAGCACGGCGGATCGCCGTGCTCCACAACAGCTTCAAATACCGGTTCGAAACACGGCGTTCCGGCCGCTAGGAGGGAGCCGCCAGCTCCGCCCACACCGTCTTGCCGGGCAGCCCGGGGGTGCGCAGCACTCCCCAGTCCAGGCAGAGCCGCTGCACTATGAACATCCCGTGCCCGCCCGGCCGGCCCGCCCGGTGCGGGGTGCGCGGCGCCGGCTGGCCGGTGCCGCGGTCGGACACCTCCAGACGCAGCACCTTCGTGTCGCTGGAGACTTTCAGCTCCTCGGGGCCCTCCGCATGCAGACAGGCATTGGTGACCAGTTCCGACACGACGAGCAGGACGTCCTCGGCGGCGGCTCTGCGGTCGGCGGACGCGGCGGGCAGCCAGCCCCAGTCGTACAGCGCCTGCCGGGTGAAGTCGCGCGCGAGCGGCACGATGCCGCTGGCACTGCCCAGGGAGAGGGTGCGCACCCGGCCGTGGGGCCCGCGGGACGGGGCCTCGACGGCGCTCGGCTCCGGGCCCGCGCCGTCCGACTCGGGGCCGCGGTCGCCCGGCGGATGCTGCCGGGTCGTGCTCATCAGCGCTTCACCTCACCGATTCACCGGTTCGCGATGGTTTCAGTACACAGAGTGCAGGAACCTGCACAGTCCGCGGGGGTCTTCTGCCCGGCCGTATCGCGACAACACCCGTCACGTGGCCCACGGCGGTGATCAGTCGGTCAGTGCCGCTCCGAGCGAGTCATGGACGGTGAAGACCGCGTCGGCACCGGTGATCTCGAAGACCCTGGCCACCACGGGGAGCATCCCGGCGAGGTGGACGCCGCCTCCGGCCGCCTCGGCCTTGAGCCGGGCGCCGAGGAGCACATTCAGTCCGGTGGAGTCGCAGAATTCAAGGAGTGAGCAGTCCACCACCAGGCGTGTGCGACCTTGCTCCAGCGCTTCCTCGAGTGGCGCACGCAACAAATCGGCCGTGTGGTGATCGAGCTCACCTGCCGGTGTCACGACCTCACTCCGACCCTCGGTGCGAACTTCGACCAGAAGCCGGCCCCGATTCGCGCTGCCGACCGTCCCGCGGTCCATGAACGTCCTCTTCGCCGATGCCGTTGACGTCCGGAAAACATTACGCCTTCGCTATGCCCCGTCGGTAGCCGAACTTCCCCACAAATCAGACGTATATGACATTTGACACTTGCAACCTTCGGCAAAGAGCGGGTAGGGCTAGTAGGGACACAACCAACACGGCCGGCTTTGGAGGCGCCGCACACCGCAGCGACACGTATGGCATCGGCAGCCTTACGCCGAGAACGATGGAGGAGACCATGTCACCCCGGCTCGACGAAACGCGTACCCCCCACGCGCCGTCGACACGCCCGAAGCATCATCTCGACGAACCCACGCAACTCGAGCACAGCGAGCACACCTTGCACGCTGAACACCTCGAAGATCTCGAGCTCCCGGCGATCCCACCCTTCGGCGAAGTCGGACCGGTGGACGCGCGGGCCCTCTCCAAGACGCTCTTCGCCCGCCTCGAAGTACTCGAGGAAGGCACCCACGAGTACGCGTACGTCCGCAACACCCTCGTAGAACTCAACCTGGCCCTGGTCAAGTTCGCCGCCTCCCGGTTCCGCTCCCGCAGCGAGCCGATGGAGGACATCATCCAGGTGGGCACGATCGGCCTCATCAAGGCCATCGACCGCTTCGAGCTCAGCCGGGGCGTCGAGTTCCCGACCTTCGCGATGCCGACCATCGTCGGCGAGATCAAGCGCTTCTTCCGCGACACCTCGTGGTCCGTGCGCGTCCCCCGGCGGCTCCAGGAGCTCCGCCTCGATCTCGCCAAGGCCGGTGACGAACTGGCCCAGCAGCTCGACCGGTCACCCACGGTCGGGGAGCTCGCCGACCGGCTCGGCATCAGCAACGACGAGGTCGTCGAGGGCATGGCGGCGAGCAACGCGTACACCGCGAGCTCGCTGGACGCCCAGCCGGAGGAGGACGAGACCGAGGGCGCCCTCGCGGACCGCATCGGGTACGAGGACCACGGCCTCGAAGGCATCGAGTACATCGAGTCCCTCAAGCCGCTCATCGCCTCGCTGCCGTCGCGCGACCGCACGATCCTGTCCCTCCGCTTCGTCGCCGGCATGACCCAGTCGGAGATCGGGGACGAGCTCGGCATCTCGCAGATGCATGTGTCGCGGCTGCTGTCGCGCACGCTGAGGAGGCTGAGGAAAGGCCTCACCGTCGAGGAGTGACTCCCGCGATCTCCCCCGCGCGCCCCATGCGCGTTGTGCACGCCGTGCGCCCCGTGCGAAGGGCCCCTTCCGTCAAGGGATGGGCCCTTCCGCCTTATTGACGGTGCAGTCCGGTATGGGCCACATTGAGCCCGGGGCTCTGGGGGGACAACATGGCTTTTGGGGTGGGTCCGGTCACGCCGGGGACGCCGGGTGCGTTGGAAGCGCGGATGCGCGAGCGCCTCGGCAGAGAGTGTCTGTACGTGCCGTCGTGCCGTCTTGGGCTGTACCTGGCGCTGCGCCAGTGGTGCCGGCCGGGCGGGCGGGTGCTGATGTCACCGGTCAACGACGACGTCATCTTCTTCGTGGTGCTCGCCGCCGGGCTCCGTCCCGTCCAGGCACCGCTCGATCCACGGGACGGGTCCCTCGATGTGGCGGCCGTCCCCGAGTCCGTGTGGCGCGGGCTGTCCGCCGTCCTCACGACGAACCTGTACGGGAATCCCGATCCGGCGCCCGAACTGCGCGCCCGCTGCGACGCGTTGGGCATCCCGCTGCTGGAGGACGCGGCGCATGCGATCGGGTCGCGGGTGGGCGGGCGGCCGGTCGGTGCGTACGGTGACGCGTCGGTCTTCAGTCTCTCCAAGCACACGGCGGCGAAGACCGGGGGCTTTCTGGCGGTCGCCGACCCGGCGCTGCGGGGCGCGCTGGCGGAGGCGCGCGACGACCTCCTCGTACCGTCGCGGCTTTCGTCCGAACTCGCCTATGCGTTACGGCCGTACGCGGAGGCCGGTGTTCGCGGGCTGCGGCTCGTGCGGGCGGCGCGGGCGGTGATGCGGCTGCTCGGGATGGAGGAGCGCGAGGAGATCCGCATGCCGCTGCGGGCGGGCGAGCTGAAGCAGGCGGTGCCGGAGGCGCCCGCGCTCGGGCCGTTCCACTCCTGGGTACGGGTCGACATGCACGACTACCGGATTGCGCCGGGGCCCGCCCGGCACAGACGCACCGCCCGGCTGCTGGACCGACTGGACGACCGTCTCGCCGCCCATCTCGCCGGTACGGAACGGCTGTTGACGAGCCCGTGGGGCGCACGCGGGCGCGAACCCGGCCCCGTCCAGCCGCTGTTCCGCGTCCCCCTCCTCGTCGAGAACCGCGACGCCGCGATCGCCGCGCTCGCCCGCCACCGGATCACCACGGGCTACCTGTACGACCCGCCCCTCGACGACTACGCCTCCGAGCTCTTCACCGACCTGTCCCCGTCCCCTGAACCGGCCCGCTGGTTCGCCCGCCACGCCCTGCCCGCGGACCCGCTCAAGGCGGACCGGATCATCGCGGTCCTGCGGGAGTCGGGAGCGCGACCGGCGGAGCTCCCCTCCGCCTTCGGCGCCGCTGGGCCGACCGGTGGCTGATACGGCCCGGCTCCGCAGTCCGGAGGAGCTCGGGGAGGCACCGGCCGCACCGGAGACGAGCAGCGCGGGCAGCGGCGGCAGCGGCGGCGGGGACTCGATGTTCCGGAACGCCTATGCGCTGATGCTGTCGACCGGGGTGTCGGCCGCGCTGGGGCTCGGGTTCTGGCTGGTGGCCGCGCGCTACTACACCGAGGAGGCCGTCGGGCAGGGGTCGGCGGCGATCGCCGCGATGAGGCTGCTCGCCTCGATCACGGCGACGACGATGATCGGCGCGGTGGTGCGGTACGTGCCGCGCGCCGGGCGGGCGACCGGGCCGCTGGTGTGGCGGGCGTACGCGGCCAGTTCGGCCGTCGTGTGCGTGGCCTGCGCGGTCTTCCTGGTCACGCTGGACCTCTGGGGACCGTCGTACGCACCGCTGCGCGGACTCACCGCCGGGCTCGTCTTCACCGCCGCCTGTGTGGCCTGGGCACTGCTGACCCTGCAGGACGGGGTGCTGACCGGGCTGCGCAAGGCGGTCTGGGTGCCCGTCGGCAACGCCGTGTTCTCGATCGGCAAGCTGCTGCTGCTCGCCGCGTTCGCCACCGCCATGCCCGTCCTGGGCGTCTTCGTCTCGTGGGCCGCGGCCATCGCCCTCTCCGTACTCCCGCTCGGCTGGCTGGTCTTCCGCCGGCTCATACCCCGCCAGGCCGCCGCCGACCGGTACCGCGAGCCGCCGCGTATGCGGGACATCGGGCGGTTCCTGGCGGGGGACTCGGTCGGGGCGCTGTTCTCGCTGGCGATGATCAATCTGCTGCCGGTGATGGTCGCCGTCCGCTTCGACGCCGCGCACAACGGCTTCTTCTACATCGCGTACACCGTCGGCGGGACCATGGAGTTCATGGCCATCAACATGGCCTCCTCGCTCACAGCGCACGCCTCGCACAGCCCGGAGACCCTCGCGGGCGGCGTACGCGGGGCGCTGCGGCGGATGGTGATCCTGCTGGTGCCCGTCGTCCTGGTCCTCGTCGTGTGCGCGCCGCAGATCCTCGCCCCGTTCGGCCCGGACTACGCCGACCACGGCGCGACCGTCCTGCGGCTGCTGGCCGCCGCGGCGCTGCCCCGCGTCGTCGTCGAGCTGTACATAGGGGTGCTGCGCGTCCAGGGGCGTACGGGTGTGCTCGCCGTGCTCCAGGGCGCGATGTGCACGCTGGTACTGGGCAGCGCGGCGGTGCTGCTCGGGCCCGTCGGCATCTCCGGGGCGGGGCTCGCGATGGCGCTGTCGATGACAGTGATGGCCGTCGTATGCGCGCCCGGGATCAGGGCGGCGCTGACGGGGCGCGAGCCGGGTCCGACCCGGTCGGGCAGGATGTTCGCGCGGCGGCGCCCCGCTCCCGAATACGGCACGACCTGGGCGCGCAAGGCCGCCGAGCGGCGCGCGACGGCGGCCGTGGCCTCCGCCGCGGAGACCGGCGGCTACGACGCCGACTGGACGCGGGAGACCGTGTACCTGCGGGGCGTCCACGAGACGGCGACTCCGGCGTTCGGAATCCCCGTGTACGGACCGGAGGAGGCCCGCGATGCCGCCGGGCAGGCGTCGGGCGGCGACGAGTCCTGGCTCGCGACCTGGCTGTGGCTGCTTCTCGGGCTCGCCGCCGGGCTGTTCTGGATCCCGCTGTTCCGGGCCGACGACGTCACCGTCGAGCGGCTGTCCGGCACCGAACTGCTCGACGCTCTGCCCCCGGTCACGGTCACCGCAGGCGTCCTGCTGATCGTCGTCCACTGCGCCGCCGTGTCGCTGCAGCGGCTGCGGCCCGTGCTGCTCACCGCCGGGCTGCTGGCCACCTTCGCCGCGCTCCACACCGCGCCGCTGCTGCTCGGCATCCGGCCCGAGCCGGCCGGCGGGGCCTGGCTCGGGGCGCTCGCGGACCTGCTCGCGGACGTGGCCGGGCTGGACAGCCCGAGGGGCGTCCTGGCCGTTCTGCCGGCCGTGCTCCAGCTCCTCTGCCTGGCGCTCGCCGCCGTGTCGATGCACGCCGTCGGCGCACCGGCCCGGCTCACGGCGGGCGCCGTGTGGGTGCTGGCGGTGGCGGGCTGGGCGGCGCAGGACGCCGTCGCGGCGGCCGCGCTGCCGGTGTTCACCAGCTCTTTCGCGACGGCCGTCGCGTCGCTGGCGTACCGGCGCTTCCGGCGCCTCAGCGGGTCGGAACCGGCTGCTTGAAGTAGTCGTCCCGGCCGGCCTCGCGGTAACCCTCCAGGCCCGGGCCGCCGTTGACCGTCAGATCGCAGCCCGCGCCCGGCACCGGACGGTTCCAGTGCACCAGCGCCCGCACCCGCGGCAGGGTCGGGACGACCTCGGGGATACCGGCGTACCAGTCACGCTGGCGCTGCGGCTGCGTCGGGTCGGGGGCGGTGGCGAACTCCGCGAGCATGATGGGCCTGCGGTCCGAGATGTTGGCGCGCAGCCAGTCGTAGGAGGGCCGCTGGCTGCGGTCGAAGTCGAGCCAGTTCGGCGACTTGTGGCAGAGGTAGTAGTTGTACTGGTCCATGCCGATCCAGTCGACGTACTCGTCCCCGGGGTAGAGCTGCTTCATCAGCTCCGCGTTGCCGAGATAGCCGGAGACCGTCCACACCCACACCACGTTGTCGACGCCCAGTTCCTCGAACCGGTCGTGGATGTGGCGGTAGGCGGCGACGAACTCCTCGGGAGTGCCCGCTCCCTCCTTGATGCGGAAGTCGGTCTCCTGGTCGAAGGAGAAGAAGATGCGCTTGCCGTACGCCTTGAGGCGGCGGGCCTGCGGATCGATGATGTCGCGGTCGTACTTCCCCGACGCGATGTTCTTCCAGCCGAGCTGGGTCTCGGTCCAGTCGGCGTGGTGCGGCTCCGTCCACACGGTGGACTCCCAGGCCAGCATCAGCAGCCGGTCCCGGCCGAGTTCCTGCTCGTCGGCGGTGAGGAGCTCGCCGTCGAGCGGGCCGTTCGACATGTCGTGGTAGTTGTAGACGAGATCGAGCTTGCGGCCGATCTTCTTCTCGAACACGTGGACGGCTTCGGTGAGGGAGCCGTTTCGTGCGTGCGGGACGTACGCGCCCCACCAGGCCCCGCAGCGCGGCTCCAGCGTCTCCGTGGGGGCGCAGTCCCCCTCCGGGAGCGCGCCCGAGGCCGCGTTGCCGGGCAGTCCATGGCCGCCCGGGGGCCCGGCATCGTCCTCCTTTCCGCCCCCGTCCGTCCGGGCGATCCATACGCCGAGCCCGGCGAGTAACGCCCCGACGGCGGCGAGGACGAGCGCCGTGTACGTCCCCCGGGACAATGCGGCGTGCCGCCTCGTCATCGGCCCCTCCAGGGGCCGGGTTTGGCACGCTCGGCCGCGCCTCTGGTGGCAGCGGGCAGCGGCACGCCGGGCAGCGCGGCGGCCACCGTCGCGAACGCGGCCAGCGACACCAGGAAGACCGACGCGGAGAACGCGTCCGCCAGGAACAGCGAGGTGGCGGTGAGCGCCCCGAGCGCCAGGCTGAGGGGCGCGGCCAGTGCCAGCGCCTCCAGCCGGGCGCCCGGGCGCAGCTCGCGTGGCTGCGGGTACAGCAGTGCGAGGCCGGGCCCGAGGGCGACGAACGCCAGCACCGGGATCCAGCGCAGCGGCGATCCGCCGGGCAGCGCGGTCGCGGCGAGCGCGATCCAGCCGGAGGCGGCGAGCGCGGCGCGCGCGGCTCTGGACTGTGCGGGGTTCAGTTGCATGGCGACCTCCACGTCACCGGGATGGACGGGGCTCGCCACCGAGCAGCCCCAGGCCGACCGGGGCGGGCGCGAACACATCGGCGCCCCGCACCGTAGGTTGTGCCGGTTCCGCCCTGCGGAACGAATGCCCACAACCGCTAGTCATCGACGTACCGCAGGACCAGGCCGTGCTCGGTTTCCTCCACCACCTGGAAGAGCGGCGAGGCCTTCAAGGCGGACTTCAGCTTCGCGAAGCCGCCTGGTGGCAGATAGCCCTCGCCGGTCACCGCCTTCTCCTGGGTCGGGGTCAGGATCACGTACGCGATCCGGCCCTCGGGGATCCCGCGTGCCAGATAGCCCGCCGGATCCTGGAGCATCCTCAGGTTCTCGGGCACGTCCTGCTCGGTGAAGAACCAGCGCTCGTAGTGGTCGTAGCGGTAGTACGCGCCCGGGAACGAGCCCGTCGTCGCGAGGATCAGCGCCCCGTCCGGGGCCCGGTCGTACGCCCGCCGGGTGAACGCGAGTTCCGCGGACGGGGCGTAGTGCATGCCCTCCTTGCCGTAGTACGAGGGCAGGAAGCCGGCCAGCAGGGCGGTGAGGGCGACGGGCAGGGCGACGACGGAGACCCGGCGCGCGACCTTGAGCCCCCGCCCCGCGCCGCCGACCGCGGGGACGAGCGCGGCCGCCGCGAAGAACGCCGTCCCCGGCAGCCCGAACAGATAGACGCGGAAGAGCATTTCGCCGCCGTAGTCGTTGACGGCGAACATCGGTACGGGCGCGGCCGCGGCCAGGAGCAGCGGCAGCGCGCTGCGGGTCAGCCGGCGTCGCAGCAGTACGGCCGAGCCCGCGAGCACGGCGAGCGCCACCACCATCAGGATGTTGGCGGTGCCGACGAGCTCGGGTCCAGGACCCGTCGGTTCGCCCGCGTATCCGGCACGGGAGTTGGAGAGCAGATCGCCCGCCGAGTTGCGCAGGGTGCCGAGCGTCTCCAGGAACAGCACCCGGCCCATCGTCAGGTCCCAGATCAGCATGATCAGGCCGGCGACGACGAGCAGCCCCCAGTTGCGGTAGCGGCGCGTGAGGCTGAGCGCGAAGAGCGTCGCGCACAGCATCACCGGTGTGAGCTGGTGCGAGGCGTTGATCGCGCCGATCAGCGGGACGATGATCACGACCGCGACGGCCCGCTGCCGGGTGCCGGTCGGCGGTGGCACGGCGGCCGCGGCGGGGTCGAGCCTGCTGCGGTCCCGCAGCGGGCCCGCCGATCCGGGCCGGACGAAGTGCCGTACGACGACCGCGATCACGGTCAGATAGAGCAGGTACGAGAAGCCCTGCGGGGAGAGATAGTCCTGGCCCACCCAGTTGGCGAGCTGGAAGATCCAGACGGCCGTCCACACGAGCCGCCAGTCGTCGCTGAAGGTGCGGTAGATCAGCACGAGCACCGGCAGGGTGAGCACGCCGAGTGCGACGGGCGCCCAGTTGACGTACGAGGTGGCTCCCTCGACCCCGAAGGCTTTCACCAGGGCCGCGTTGAGGGAGAAGAAGCCCGGCCACTGGTCGTACGCGGACATGCCGCCGGACAGCTCGGCGGTCGGGTGGACGGTGCCCTCGGCGAGCAGCCGGGTGATCACCTCGTCGTGCTTGGACGCCCAGGCGTAGCGCACGGAGTCGTACAGCACCGCGGGCGGCGCCTTGAGCGCGACGAGCATCGCGACGCAGTACGTGACCGGCCACCAGGGTGCGGTCCCGGCGCGCCGCAGGGCGACGAAGAAGCCGGCGGTGAGGACGGCGAGCGCCAGGTAGAAGGTGAGCGGGAGCCGGTCCAGCAGACCGTAGTCACCGATGTCGCGGAAGCCGATGCGGGGCAGGGCGTGGAACCACAGCCCCGCGGCCACGACCAGCGGCAGCCAGCTGAACAGGGTCTGCGGCCCGAACAGCTGGAGCCGTCTTCGGGCGGGCGGTGTGGGCGGCGTGGGCGTCGCCCCGGTCGCGGTGTCGTCCGGTTCGGCGGGGGGCAGCACGCTGCTCCCGGTGACCGGTGTGGGCACGCGTTGCTGCTGCACTGTGCGACTCCCCCCACGGATGTGGTCGCGGCCGTCACGCCGCTGTCCCCTTCAGCGAAGTATAGGAACCTGTACCGGATTTGACCCGGCTCATCACCCGGCTCATCCCCCGTCTCACCCCGCGAATTCGGGGCCCTTCACCACCGCCCGCGCCCTCCGGTACATCCGCCAGCCCATCGTCGGCAGCGAGTCCCGATACGGCGCGACCCGCGCGCCCGTGCCGTCCATCCATGCCTCGATGTCGGCGACGGTGTGGCCGCGGCGCAGGATCAGCCGGGCGATGCGGTACGCCTCGTCCGTCTCCGAGCTGAGCGCGTGCCGTACGGCGACGGCGGACTCGTAGCCGGCGGCGTGGGCGGCCCGGCGCACGGCCCGGCTGTTGTAGCCGTGCGGGTAGGCCAGATGCCGCACCTCGTGGCCGAGGGTGTCCTCCAGGACCGCCTTGGAGTGGCGGAGTTCATGGCGCAGCCGCCGTGCGCCGAGCGTGTCCAGCTGCGGATGGGTGACCGTGTGTCCGCCGACCTCCATGCCGTACTGCTCCAGCAGCGGCGCCTGCGCGAGCGTCATCATCGGCGCGGGCGGCAGCAGACTGCACAGGCCGGGTGTGATGGCGCCGGTGGTGAGATACGCGGTGGCGGGCAGCCCGCGGGAGGCGAGCGCCTCGGCTGTGGGTCCCGGGAGATCGGCGAAGCCGTCGTCGAAGGTGAGCACGACGGGCCGGGGCGGCAGTTCGCCTCTTCCGGCCAGATGGTCGGAGAGCGCGCTGATCCGGACCGGGGTGCGGCCGCTCGCGACGATCGCGTCGAGCTGGACGCCGAACTCCTCTGGGCTGACGGTGAATTCGGCGATCCAGTCGGGCGGGTCGTCCATCACGGCGTGGTAGAGCAGTACGGGGATGCGCGGTGTCCGGGGTGTGGGTGTCCGGGGTGTGGTCCGGGGTGTGCTCATCGGCCCTCCCAGGGAAGCGGTGTGCCGCGTACCCGGCGCCGGGCCTTCGCGTACCCGATCGGCCCGTACAGCATTCCCCTCCGCTCCAGGCGGGAGAGGCTGCGCGGCCATGGGTAGCCGTGGGTGCCGTGCTCGCCGGGCACGCCGTCGCCGGCTTCACGGTGGGCGGTCATCGTCCGGGCGTGGGCGAGGCCGCGCGGGACCCGGGCGAGGAGCGCCGGGAGCAGGGCGGGCCGCCGGGCGAGGAGCGCGGTGAGGTACGCGGTGAGCCCGGCGCCGTAGCCGTACGCCTGGTTCCGCAGGTCCTGCGGGGTCTCACGGTGGTGGTGCCAGACGAGCGCGTCCGGGGTGTAGCGGAGCCGGTGCCCGGCGGCGAGGATCCGGACGAACGCGTACAGGTCGTCGCCGCCGCGGGCGGGCGTGCCGGTGCCGGTGGCCGGGTCGAAGCCGCCGACGGCTTTGAGCGCGCCGGTACGGAACGCCATGTTGGCGCCGGAGCCGAAACGGCCCGCGGTGAACGGGAACAGCGGCTCGTCGGCGGGCGGGCGCGCCGGATCGTAGGTGCGGGGCGCGAAGCCCTTGGCGAAGCCGCCGTGGCTCTCCAGCAGGATCTGCGCGGGCGTGGTGAGCTGCGCCGGGAGGATCAGGCCGGTGACACAGCCGATGCGCGGGTCCTCGGCGAACTGCGCGCAGAGCGCGGTGAGCCAGTGCGGATCGGCGATGACGTCGTCGTCGGTGAAGGCGATCACGGCGCCACCGGCGGCGGCGATGCCCCGGTTGTGCGCGGCGGCCAGTCCTGGCACGGGTTCGCGCACGTAGCGGACCTGGTCGACGTACTTGTGCTCGACGAGGTCCCGGGTGGCGTCGGTGACGGGTGCGTTGTCGACGACGACGATCTCGAAGTCCGGGTGGTCCTGGGCGAGGAGGGAGTCGAGGGCACGGGCGAGCTGCCCCGCGCGCTCACGCGTGGCGACGACGACGCTTGCGCGGCAGAGGTCGCCGTACCGCTCGGGCTCGGGCGGCCGCGTCCCGCCCAGCCGCTCCCGGGCGAGCGCGGCGAGCGCCTCGGCGGGGTCGGTGCCCTCGGGGACGGTGCCGGTGAGGGTGGCGACGGGGCGGCCGCGACGGCGCACGAGAACGAACGTCTCCCCGGCACCGAGCGGCGGCCCACCGGGCGCGGGGCGCAGCGCGAGCACGCCGTGGTCGGGCCGGCGGGCCGCGCCCGTGTCTGCGTCCGCGTTCGTGTCTGCGTCCGTGTCCGCGACGCCGGGCTCGCCGACCGCGTCGGCGACACCAGGCTCGTGGGCCGTCGTGGCGTCGAGTGTGTCGAGGTCGAGTTCGGCGACCTGCATGCTGCGGATTCTGTGCGGTCGGTGCGGGCTGTGCGGCATGTGTGTCCCCCCGATGCTGTGACAGATGCTGAGAGCTGGGCGCCGGTCAGCGGCCCCGCAGGCGGCCGACCTGCTTCAGCGTCTTCTGCGCGTATCCGGCGAGCCGTGGCCGGTTCCGTACGTAGCTGTGGGCGCGGCGGGCGGGCTCGCGGCTCAGCCAGTAGAGCGCCGCCCTGGCCCCGAGGCGCGTCGACGAGCCCTCGTGGACGCGGAGTTCGCCGGTCTTGAGGGCGTCCTTGTACTCGGCGGCGCCGCGGCCGAGGTCGAGCATGCCGATGCCATCGGCCGCCGCGGCCTCGGCCATCCGCAGGTGCAGGACCAGCCCCGGCGAGTACTTGGCGAACTCGGTGTCGTACGACGGGAACCAGCAGGACAGCACGGTGCGCGAGCGCAGCCCGAAGTGCGCGGCGACGGGCCGGTCCGCGGCGTACAGCACGGACAGGACTCCGGAACAGCCGGGCGTCCGGGTTTCGTGGAGCCGCCGCACCAGTGTGCTGATCCACTCCTGTGCGAAGCGGTCGCGGCGGCCGGTCCTGCGGTACTGCGCGGACTTCCACTCCATGAGGGTCCGCAGCGCGGCCGGATCGCGCTCGTCGAAGACGAACCGCGTCTCCCCCGCCTGCCGCCCGAGCTTGCGCTCCTTGGCGGTGGTCGTCCGGTAGAACTTGGGCGATCGGTCGCGCAGCCGCTCCTCGTAGGCCGTGTACCCCTCGCCGACGTCGATCACAGGAGAGGCGAACTCCTCGACACTGTCCGGCGCGAAGAGCGTCTGCCCCGCCTCCAGGTTGTCGAACTCCCACGCGGACAGCGAGCACGCGCGGAGCAGGTCGCGGGAGGCCAGCCGCAGTCCGGGCCGGAGCACCGCGCCCTGGCAGTCGGACACGCCGAGCCCGATGGCCCGGCCGTGCCCGAACGGCCCTCTCTCGTACGGGAAGAACCCGGCCGGAACCCCGTCGTCCGAGATGACCGCGACCCGCGCGCCGGGCCGTACGCCCGCGACGGCCAGGGTGAACTCCGGCTCCATGAACGGATTGGCGGGGGAACCGGACTTGGCGCGCAGTTCGCGCCAGGACTCGGTCTCCCCCTCGTCCAGCTCCCCGGGCTTCACGACACGAATGTGCACACCGCTCAACACGACCCCCCGGCCCCCGGTCTTCCCCCTTGAGCTTCCCCGGACAGGACGGTACCGGCCGAAATCCCCCCGGGATAGGGAGAGAAGGTCAAGCCGTGACCAAGCCGTGAAGAGATGTGAAGCCCTGTGAAAGGTGGGGCGAATGGGGCGGAGCGCACAGGCGCGCAGGGGCGGAGCTCACGCCCTGGTGGGGCTCACGCCCCCAGCGCCGCCCGTACGGCCGCCTCCGCATGCAGCCGGGTCGTCGCGAAGACCGGAACGGGGCTGTCCTCGGGGCGGATCAGCAGCTCGATCTCCGTACAGCCCAGGATGACCCCTTCGGCGCCGCGGTCGACCAGCTCGCCGATGACCCGCTGGTACGCGCGCCGCGACTCCTCCCGTACGACTCCGAGGCACAGCTCCTCGTAGATGACGCGATGCACCTCGGCGCGCCCCGCCGCGTCCGGGGTGAGCACGTCGAGCCCGTGCCCGGCCAGCCGGTCCCGATAGAAGTCCTGCTCCATGGTGAACGCCGTCCCGAGCAGCCCCACCCGCTCGATCCCCGCACCCTTCACCGCCTCGGCGGTCGCGTCACCGAGGTGCAGCAGCGGGACGTCCACGGCGTCCGCGACCTGGCCGGCGACCTTGTGCATGGTGTTGGTGCAGATGAGCAGCAGCTCCGCGCCCGCCGCTTCGAGCCCGCGGGCGGCGTCGGCGAGGATCTCGCCGGCCTTCTCCCACTCCCCCGCGACCTGCAGCTGCTCGATGTCGGCGAAGTCGACGGAGTGCAGGATGCAGCGGGCGGAGTGCAGCCCGCCCGCCTGCTCGCGTACGAGCTCGTTGAGGAGGCGGTAGTACTCGGCGCTGGACTCCCAGCTCATGCCGCCGATCAGTCCGATGGTCTTCATGGCACCACTGTGGCACGCGGCAGCCGAGCCCCTCATCATCGGATGAATACCTTCAGGATTGCCGAACTACCCCGCGTATTACGCATGTTGAACCGATTGGCATCCGACCTCTCGGGATCCCGTCCTTCACCGTGCCGTCCCCCGCTGCGTCGTTGAGGACGGCTCCACCGGCACCGGCACCGGCACCGGGGCTGCTCAGGCCACCTGAACGCCGCGGCGCCACACCTCCGTGACCAGGGGCACGCCGGGGCGGTACGCGAGGTGGACGTGCGACGGGGCGTCGAGGAGGGCGAGGTCGGCGCGGGTGCCGGGGGCGATGCGGCCGATGTCGGTGCGGCGGAGGGCGGCCGCGCCGCCGGCCGTGGCGGACCAGAGGGCCTCGTCCGGGGTCATGCCCATGTCCCGTACCGCGAGCGCGATGCAGAACGGCACGGACGAGGTGAACGACGAGCCCGGGTTGCAGTCGGTCGAGAGGGCGACGGTCACGCCGGCGTCGAGGAGGCGACGGGCGTCGGGCCACTCGGCGCGGGTGGAGAACTCGGCGCCGGGAAGCAGGGTGGCCACGGTGTTGCCGCTCGCGAGGGCGTCGACGTCCTGCTGGGTGAGGTGGGTGCAGTGGTCGGCGCTGGCCGCGTCCAGCTCGACGGCGAGCTGCACGCCCGGGCCGTAGGTCAGCTGGTTGGCGTGGACGCGCGGGGTGAGGCCCTTCGCCATGCCGGCGGTGAGTACGGCGCGCGCCTGGTCCCCGTCGAAGGCGCCCTTCTCGCAGAAGACGTCGACCCAGCGGGCGTGGGGCGCGCAGGCGTCGAGCATCTCGCCGGTGACGAGGGCGACGTAGGCCGCCGGGTCGTCGGCGTAGTCCGGGGACACGACGTGGGCGCCGAGGTACGTCACCTCGTCGGTGTGCCGGGCGGCGATCCGCAGGGCGCGCGCCTCGTCGTGCGTGGTGAGCCCATAACCCGACTTGGTCTCGAACGTCGTCGTGCCCTGCCGCAGGGCCTCGTCGAGGTAGCGGACCAGGTTCGCCTCCAGCTCCTCGTCCGTGGCGGCGCGGGTCGCGGCGACGGTGGTGCGGATGCCACCGGCGGAGTAGGCGCGCCCGGACATACGGGCGTTGAACTCCTGGGTGCGGTCGCCCGCGAAGACGAGGTGGGAGTGGGAGTCCACGAAGCCCGGGATCGCGGCGCGGCCCACGGCGTCGTGCACCGTGTCGGCGGGCGGGGCGTCGGCGGCGCGGCCGACCCAGGCGACGCGATCAGCCTCCAGGACGACGGCGGCGTCCTGGACCAGGCCGAGCGGGCTGCCGTCACCGGCGCTGGCGGTGGGGTCGTTGGTGACGAGGGTGCCGATGTTGGTAATGAGGGTGGTGGTGCTCATGGGTTCCTGTCGGTGGTGGTCTTCCGCGGCATCGCAACCCGTTCCTGCCGGGTTACTCGTCCTCCGGGAGAACGTCGGCGTTGAAATGGTGAGCGCGCTCGGCGTCGGGAAGGTACTCCCAGGTCCAGTCACTCACGCGGCAGCGGCCTCCGCATCGGCGATGATGCGGCCGATGTCATCCTGCCGTCATGCCCGCAGCGCCGCGATCGCGTCGGACATCGCGGACGGCACGTCCGGGACCAGGGCGTGGACGCCGTCGCGGACTAGGTGGCGGCCCGCCACGACGGTGTGGCGCACATCCGCGGACGTCGCCGCGAACACCGCCACCTCCGCGCCCAGCCTCGGCACCGGCCCCGCCGTCCGCACCGAGTCCAGCGCGACGGTCGTGAAGTCGGCCAGGGCGCCCGTCTCCAGGCGGCCCGCCTCGTCCCAGCCCAGCGCCGCATGACCGTCCGCCGACGCGGCGCGCAGCAGGGCCGCCGCCGTCCAGTGGCCGCGGGTGCGCGAGCGCAGGCGCTCGTTCAGCTCCATCGCCCGCGCCTCCTCCAGGAGGTCGATCACCGCGTGACTGTCGCTGCCCAGCGAGAGCGGTGAGCCCGCCCGCTGCAGGGCGACCGCGGGGCCGATCCCGTCGGCCAGGTCCCGCTCGGTCGTCGGGCACATGCAGGTGCCGGTCCCGCTGCCGCCGATCAGCGCGATGTCCTCGTCCGTGAGATGGGTGTTGTGGACGCCGGTCGTCCGCGGGCCGAGAACACCGTGGTCGGCGAGCAGCCGCGTCGGAGTGCAGCCGTGCGCGGCGAGGCAGGCGTCGTTCTCCGCCGTCTGCTCGGAGAGATGGACATGGAGAGGGGCGTTCCGGGAGGACGCCCACGCGGCGACCGTCGACAGCTGCGCGGCCGGTACCGCCCGTACGGAGTGGATCGCCGCGCCGATGCGCACCCCGTCCCGCTCCTTGAGCAGCGACACCCGCTCGGCCCATGCCTCGGCAGTGCCGTCGGAGAAACGGAGCTGGTGGTGGTTCGGGGGCTCCCCGAAGCCTGACGACAGATACGCGGTGTCGAGGAGCGTGATCCGGATGCCCGCGTCCTTCGCCGCCGCGATCAGCGCCTCGCCCATGGCGTTGGGGTCGGCGTAGCGGGCGCCTCCCGGCGCGTGGTGCACGTAGTGGAACTCGCCGACCGCCGTGACCCCGGCCAGCGCCATCTCCGCGTACACGGCCCGCGCCAGCGCGTGGTACGACTCCGGCGTCAGCTGCGACGCGGCCTGGTACATGAGCTCGCGCCAGGTCCAGAAGGTCCCCGACCCGACCTGGACGAGGCCGCGCAGCGCACGGTGGAAGGCGTGCGAGTGGGCGTTCGCCAGACCGGGGAGCGTGAGGCCGCGCAGCACCACGGCTCCCGGCTCCGGGGTCTCCACCCCGGTCCGTAGCGCCGCGATCCGGCCCGCCGACACATCGAGGGCCACGCCCGGCTCGACGTGCGTGCCGAGCCAGGCGTGTTCCAGCCAGTACGTGGTCACCTGCACGCGAGACCCTCCAGTACGTCGGCGAGTGCGAGGACCCCGGCGACGCAGTCGTCCTCGGCCGCGTACTCGGCCGGGGAGTGCGAGACACCCGTCGGGTTCCGTACGAACAGCATGGCGGTCGGGATCGAGCCGGACAGGATTCCCGCGTCGTGTCCCGCTCCGGTGCCGAGAACGGGGACCCGGCCGCCGAGGATCCGGTTCAGCTCGTCGCGCAGCGCGTGGGCGAACTCGACGACCGGGGTGAACGACTCCCGTACGACCGCGAGGTCCACGCCGTCCCGCTGCGCGTGCTCCTTCGCGGCCTGCTCGATCGCGGCGACGACCGTGTCGAGGGTCGCCTGGTCGGCGGCGCGCGAGTCGAGCCAGCCGCGGACGAGGGACGGGATGGCGTTGACGCCGTTCGGCTCGACGGAGATCTTGCCGAAGGTGGCGACGGCACCCGCGAGTTCCGCCTCGCGGCGGGCGGCGACGACGGTCTCCGCGTACGTCAGCATCGGGTCGCGGCGGTCGACGAGACGGGTGGTTCCGGCGTGGTTGGCCTCACCGTGGAAGTCGAACCGCCAGCGGCCGTGGGGCCAGATGGCGCTCGCGAGGCCGACGGCGTCCCCCGACAGGTCGAGGGCACGGCCCTGCTCGACGTGCAGCTCGACGAACGCACCGATACGGGCCAGACGCTCGGGGTCAGGGCCGATGGCGTCCGGGTCGTAGCCGGCCGCCTCCATGGCCTCGGGCAGCGAGATGCCGTCGGCGTCGCGGAGCTCGTACGCCTTCTCCTTGGTCAGCTGCCCGGCGGTGAGCCGGGAGCCGACGCAGGCGAGGCCGAAGCGGGCGCCCTCCTCGTCACCGAAGTTGGTGATGGCGACGGGCTTGGTGAACTCCGCTCCTCTGCGGCGGAGTTCATCGAGCGCGGCGAAGGCCGAGACGACGCCGAGGGGGCCGTCGAAGGCGCCGCCGTCGGGGACGGAGTCGAGGTGGGAGCCCGTGACGACGGCGTCCCCGGCGGTGGGGTCGCCGAGCCACGCCCACTGGTTTCCGTTGCGGTCGGTCTCGTACGTGAGGCCGCGGGCCTCGGCCTGCTCCTGGAACCAGGTGCGGCAGTCGGCGTCGGCGCCGGTCCAGGCGAAGCGGCGGTAGCCGCCGCTGTCCGGGTTGCGCCCGACGGGGCGGAGGTCCGCCCACATCTGGTGGAACGACCCGGTTGTGGGCGACTGTTCCGCCGGGGCGGAACGACTGCCCACAACCGAGTCGGAACCGGGGTCGCCGGAGGCGGTCACTGTTCCTCCCGCATCGGGATGCGGACACCCTTGGCCTCGGAGACCGACTCCGCGATGTCGTAGCCCGCGTCGACGTGCCGGATGACACCCATGCCCGGGTCGTTCGTCAGCACCCGCCGGATCTTCTCGCCCGCCAGCTTCGTGCCGTCAGCCACCGTCACCTGGCCCGCGTGGATCGAACGGCCCATCCCCACCCCGCCACCGTGGTGGATCGACACCCACGACGCGCCGGAGGCGACGTTCACCATGGCGTTGAGGAGCGGCCAGTCGGCGATCGCGTCCGAGCCGTCGAGCATCGCCTCGGTCTCGCGGTACGGGGACGCGACGGAGCCGCAGTCCAGGTGGTCGCGGCCGATCGCCAGCGGGGCCGCGAGCTCCCCGCTCGCCACCATGTCGTTGAAGCGCTCGCCGGCGCGGTCGCGCTCGCCGTAGCCCAGCCAGCAGATGCGCGCCGGGAGGCCCTGGAAGTGGACGCGCTCGCCCGCCATCTTCATCCAGCGGGCCAGGGACTCGTTCTCCGGGAAGAGGTCGAGGATCGCGCGGTCGGTCTTCGCGATGTCGGCGGGGTCGCCGGACAGCGCCGCCCAGCGGAAGGGGCCCTTGCCCTCGCAGAACAGCGGCCGGATGTACGCCGGCACGAAGCCGGGGAAGGCGAACGCCCGGTCGTAGCCGGCGAGCTGCGCCTCGCCACGGATCGAGTTTCCGTAGTCGAAGACCTCGGCGCCCGCGTCCATGAAGCCGACCATGGCCTCGACGTGCTTGGCCATCGACTCGCGGGCGCGGGTGGTGAAGCCCGCCGGGTCCTTCGCCGCGTACGACGCCATGTCGTCGAAGTCGACACCCACCGGCAGGTACGACAGCGGGTCGTGGGCCGACGTCTGGTCGGTCACGATGTCGATCGGGGCGCCCTCGGCGAGCATCTGCGGCAGCAGCTCCGCCGCGTTGCCGAGCAGACCGATCGAGAGCGGGCGGCGGGCGTCCCGGGCCTCCACCGCGAGCTGGAGGGCGTGGGCGAGGTTGTCGGCCTTCACGTCCAGGTAGCGGTGCTCGATCCGGCGCTCGATCGCGCGCGGGTCGACGTCGATGCAGATCGCGACGCCGTCGTTCATGGTCACGGCGAGCGGCTGGGCGCCGCCCATACCGCCGAGGCCGGCGGTCAGCGTGATCGTCCCGGCGAGCGTGCCGTTGAACTTCTTGGCCGCGACCGCCGCGAAGGTCTCGTACGTGCCCTGCAGGATGCCCTGCGTGCCGATGTAGATCCACGAGCCGGCCGTCATCTGGCCGTACATGGTGAGCCCGAGGGCCTCGAGGCGCCGGAACTCCTCCCAGTTCGCCCAGTCGCCGACCAGGTTGGAGTTGGCGATGAGCACGCGCGGCGCCCACTCGTGGGTCTGCATCACGCCGACCGGGCGGCCGGACTGGACGAGCATCGTCTCGTCCTGCTTCAGCGTCTTCAGCGTGCGCACCATCGCGTCGAAGGAACGCCAGTCCCGGGCCGCCTTACCCGTGCCGCCGTAGACGACGAGCTTGTCGGGATGCTCGGCGACCTCCGGGTCGAGGTTGTTCTGGAGCATGCGCAGCGCGGCTTCCTGCTGCCACCCGAGGGCGTTCAGGTTCGTGCCACGCGGTGCCCGTACCGGGCGGGGTCCAGACATGCCGATGCCTCCTCCGACGTTGATTCTTCTATTCACATCCTTGCGTGCTGAATAATTTCAGTCAACCACTGCGGCGGAGGGCCGCGGATGATTGGCTGGTTCCCATGGCTTCAGACCGTCGCGATCAGGCCGTGCGCGCGGCCGTGGAACAGGATCTGCTCACCGAGACCGAGCCCGTCACCGCCCTCCTGGACATCGCCGGCATCCGCGCCTCCGCCGCCGCGCTCAAGGCCGCCTTCCAGGAGATCACCGATGCCCCGGTCCTGCACGCCTTCGCCGTGAAGGCCACCCCGCTGGTGCCCGTCCTCAGGCTGCTCCACGAGGAGGGCATCGGCACGGAGGTCGCGAGCCCCGGCGAGCTGGCGCTGGCCCGCGCCGCCGGCGTACCGCCCGAGCGGACCGTGTTCGACTCCCCCGCCAAGACGCCCGCCGAGCTGCACATGGCACTCGCCCTCGGGATCGCCGTCAACGCCGACAACCCGCAGGAACTCGCCCGGATCGACGCCCTCGTCCAGGCCGTGCCGCCCGGGACCCTCCGGTCCCCCATCGGTCTGCGCGTGAACGCACAGATCGGTGCCGGCGCCATCGGGGCCCTGTCCACCGCCACCGCGACGTCGAAGTTCGGGTTCGCGCTGCGCGACGAGGGCGCCCGCGACCGGGTCGTACGCGCGTATCTCGACCGGCCCTGGCTGACCCGGCTGCACACCCACTCCGGCTCGCAGGGGCTGCCGCTCGGTCTGCTGGCCCAGGGCGTACGGGCCTCGTACGAGCTCGCCGAGGAGATCAACACGGCCGCCGGGCGGCAGCAGATCGACACGCTCGACATCGGCGGCGGGCTGCCGGTCAACTTCGCGTCCGACGAGGAGACCCCCACCTTCGCCGACTACGCCCGGCTGCTGCACCGCGAGGTCCCCGGGCTGTTCGACGGACGGTACGGCCTGGTCACCGAGTTCGGGCGGTCGCTGCTCGCCAGGCACGGCACGCTCCTCGCACGCGTCGAGTACACCAAGTCGGCGGGGTCCCGGCCCATCGCGGTCACCCACGCCGGCGCCCAGGTGGCGACCCGTACCGTGTACGACCCCGCCTCGTGGCCCGTCCGGATCGCCGCGTACGACGCCAAGGGGCGCCCCAGGACGGGGCAGGACGTCGTCCAGGACATCGCGGGACCCGCCTGCTTCGCGGGCGATCTGCTCGCCGAGGCCCGGGGCCTCCCGCTCCTGGAGCAGGGCGACGTGGTGGCGGTGCTGGACACCGGCGCGTACTACTTCACCAACCACTACGCGTACAACAGCCTCGCCCGCCCCGCGGTCCACGGCTTCCGCACCGGTCCCGAGGGGGTCGCCTTCACCACCGTGCGGGAGGCACAGACCCTGGACGAGATCGTCGCGGAGTCCGGCGGTGCCCACCCGGAGGCACTGCTGTAGCGGGCGGTTGCCGGACCCCGGTGGTTCCATGGACGCATGGCCAGCAGACATGTCGTCGTCGAGCGCCGGATCGCCGCGTCCCAGGGGCGCATCTGGGAGGCCCTGACCGACCTTCAGGGCGCGGAGCGCGTGCTCAGCGGCGTGACGAGGATCGAGGTCCTCACGAACGGGGGCTTCGACGTCGGCACGCGCTGGCGCGAGACCCGCCGGATGCTGGGCAAGGACGCCACCGAGGAGCTGTACGTGACGGCGAGCGAGCCGCCCGAGCGCTATGTGGTCGAGGCCGACAGCCAGGGCACCCACTATGTGTCCGAGTTCGTGCTGAGGCCCGACGGACCCGAGACGACGACGGTCCGGACGACGTTCTCGGCCGTGCCGCCCGGAGGCGTGGCGGGGCTGCTCGCCAAGGTGCTCGGCGGCCTCGGCGCACGGGCCGTCGCCAAGGCGGTCGAGCGCGACCTCGCCGATGTGGCCCGCGCGGTGGAGAGCCGCGGCGGCTGACGCTCGCTCGCACGCGCAGGCGCCCGCACGCCCTCGTACGGCTGAACACGGCCGGCCGGTACGCATCCCGTCACAACGGCCGGGCACAGGTGTCACATGGCGACCACATCCACTTCCACGGAACCACCGGACCAGCAGCCGTCGCTCAAGCGGGCCATCGGCCCCAAGCTGATGATCCTCTTCGTGATCGGCGACATCCTCGGCACCGGCATCTACGCCACGACGGGCAAGGTCGCGGGCAAGGTGGGCGGCGCGCTGTGGCTGCCCTTCGCGATCGGCTTCGCCGTGGCGCTCCTGACGGCCGCGTCGTACGTCGAGCTCGTCGGCAAGTACCCGAAGGCGGCCGGCGCCGCGCTCTACACCCAGAAGGCGTTCAAGGTCCCCTTCCTGACGTTCATCATCGCCTTCATGGTGATGTGCTCCGGGCTGTCGTCCGCGAGCGCCGCGGCCCGCGCGTTCGGCGGCGACTACTTCCAGGAGTTCACGGACGCCATCCCGACGACCGTCGTCGCGATCGCCTTCATCCTCGTCCTCGCCGCGATCGCCCTGCGGGGCGTGTCCGAGTCCGTGAAGACCAACATGGTGCTGACGCTCGTCGAGCTGTCGGGGCTGCTCGTGGTCCTCGGCATCGGGGCGTGGGCCGTGCTGACCGGTGGCGGAGAGCCGTCCCGGCTGGGCGAGTTCCAGGCGGAGGGCACCGGATACGCCCTGCTGACGAGCGTGCTGGGCGCCACGGCGCTCGGCTTCTTCGCCTTCGTGGGCTTCGAGGACTCGGTCAACATGGCGGAGGAGACCAAGGATCCGGCCCGCACCTTCCCTCGCGCCATCTTCACCGGTGTCGCCGTCACCGGCACGATCTACGTGCTGGTGGCGCTGGTGTCCTCGCTGCTCGTCGACTACCGGGTGCTGCAGACGTCGAGCGGCCCGCTGCTGGAGGTCGTCAAGGCGGGCGGGATCGCCTTCCCCCCGAAGCTGTTCGCCGGCATCGCGCTCTTCGCGGTCACCAACTCCGCGCTGATCAACATCATGATGGCGTCGCGGCTCTGCTACGGCCTGGCCAACGAGAAGGTCCTGCCGCGCGGCATGGGCCGGGTCCTGCGCCACCGCCGTACACCCATCACCGGGATCATCTTCGTCACCGTGATCGCCGTCGGTCTGGTGTCCACGGGCGAGATCGAGGGGCTCGGCGACACCACGGCCTTCCTGCTGCTCTGCGTCTTCGCCGTGGTCAATGTGGCGGTGCTGGTACTGCGCAAGGACCGCGTCGACCACCCCCACTTCCGCACGCCGACGGCGCTTCCGGTGCTCGGGGCGATCGCGTCGGTCATCCTGGCCAGCCCGCTGTCCGACCGGGCGGCGGACGTCTACATCCGGGCCGGGGTGCTGGTGGCGATCGGCATCGTCCTGTGGGCGGTCAACAAGGTGTGGATGAAGCTCCGCCACGAGGAGGAGGCGGCCAGGAGCTGAGCGAACCGCGAGCGCCCGCCTCGGGCGTCGCCGGGTGCGGATCCTAAGGGACCGGATGCATGTTCCGGTGGAAAATGCCAGAAGTTCCACCTGCCAACACTCCGGTGCGTAACCTCACGGCTACGGACGTATGTCCGAGCCGTTCGCACACGTGCCGGAGGGGGATTTCCGCGTGCCCGGAATCGACGAGTGTCTGCTCCACGCCATGCGGCTGCCCGGAGCACGCGGCGCCGCCCTCGTCGACTGGACCAGCGGACTCGCTCTCGGCACGGTCGGCGACGCGGCGGGCGACGACCACGAGACGGCCGCCGCCGAGACCGCGGAGCTGGCGCGGATGGCGGCGGAGCACCCCACCTTCGCCCCGGCGCCGGGCGGGGACGACACCGACGGGGCCTCGAAGAGCCCTCCCGTCGAGGACCTCGTCGTCACCACCCGTACCTGTTACCACGTCCTGCGTTACGTCGAGACGAGTTTCGACAGCAGCGTCCTGATGCATCTGTGGCTCGACCGCGCGGAAGGCAATCTCGCGCTCGCGCGGCTGCGGATGCGGGACCTGACCGAGCGGCTGGTGCTGGAGTGACCGTCCCGGCCGGTTCAACTGGTTCGTCCGGTCCGGCCGGTTCGACCGGTGCGCCGCTTCCGACCCGTACGGCCCGTACGACCCGTACGACTCCGACGACCGTCTCACCGATGCTGTTGCGGCTCGCCGCGGAGCGGGCCACCGGAGCGCTGTTACGGGACCGGGGAACGCTCTATCTCGTCGACGGGCAGGTCGTGCACGCCGAGAGCCCGGCCGCGCCGGGGATCGACGTCCTGCTGACCGCGGGCGGCCGGCTGCGCACCGACAGCTGGCAGGGGGCGCTCCGCGAGGCAGGGGCGCACGGCAGGGTCGGCCGGTATCTCGTCGACAGCGGCCGGCTCTCCGGCGGTGAGCTGGAGATCTGCCACCTCGGGGCGCTGTTCGACGCCGCGTTCTTCGCGCTCGCGCCCAGCAGCGGTCCCTCAAGGTTCCGTTACGGGGTCGCCCACTGGATCGGGGCCGTGCGGCCGGTGCCGGCGGAGGCCGTCCAGCGCGAGACCCTGCGGCGCAGGGCACTGCTCGACCGGCTCTGGGTGCACCCGGAGACCGACACCGCGCCCGTCGTCCCCACCACCCGGCACACCGGCGTCCGGGCCACCCCGCGCCAGCGCGCCGTGCTCGAACTGGCGGACGGCACGCGGACCCCGGGCGACATCGCCCGCACCCTGGGCAGGCCCGCCTTCCACACCCTCGTCGACGTACGCCGGCTGGCCGCTGCCGGGCTCGTCGAGACCCCGCGCACGGCCGCCGTGCCGGTACCGCCCCCCGCCGTCGCCCGGGTCATGGAGACGTCCGCCGATCCGGACGTCGCCCTGCTCCGACGGCTCCGTGACGCCCTGGAGGCAACGCTGTGATGCGCGCGATGAGACAGCGCGCCGAGAGGAGACAACTGATGACCGCGAGTACCGGAGTCCTCGACGAACTGCACCGGCTGAGGACCCGGCTACCGCAGCTCACCGGCGCCCTCGCGGCCAGCGTGGACGGCCTCGTCCTCGCCAGGGACATCCCGGACGCGGAGGCGGAGAGCATCGCCGCGCTCACGGCGGCCGCACTCGGGGTGGCGCTGCGGCTCACCGAGGCCACCGGCCAGGGCGGCTTCCGGGAACTGCTCGTGCGCGGCGAGAGCGGATACGTGGCGACGTACGCGGCGGGTTCCGCAGCCGTGCTCACCGTGACGGCCGAGCCGCGCGTCAACGTCGGCCGGCTGCATCTCGAAGCACGACGCGCCGGTGCGCGCATAGGCGAACTCGTCGACAACGCATTGGACCGCCCATGACCGCGACCAAGCCACCGCGCAACTCCCGTACATCCCCATCGGGTTCAACCGTTTCCACCGAAAGGAAAGGCACCATCATGGCCAACACCGAAACCGCTCTCAAGGAAGCGATGACCTCGATCGAGGGCGTCATCGGCGTCGCACTCGTCGACTACACGAGCGGCATGGCGCTCGGCACGCTGGGCGGCGGCAAGCAACTCGACCTGACCGTGGCCGCCGCGGGCAACACCGACGTGGTGCGGGCGAAGCTGCGCGCCATGGAGATGCTCGGCATCCAGGACCATATCGAGGACATCCTCATCACGCTCGGCACGCAGTACCACCTGATCCGCCTGCTCAAGGCGCGCGGCGGCAACGGGCTGTTCCTGTACCTGGCCCTGGACACCAAGCGCGCGAACCTGGCGATGGCCCGCCACCAGCTGAAGAAGATCGAGGCGGAGCTGGAGGTCTGAGGCGGGTGGGCCGGGGGACCCGTGACGATGTCACTCCTCGGGTTCTCCGGCCCGCACCTCGAAATGCCATGCGGTGCCGCCGACCCTGCCGAGCACCACGGGCACGACGCGGCCGGGGCCCCTGAGCAGTCCGGAGATCTGCGCCACGTCATCGGCCGACGCCGCCTCGCAGAAGACGAACTCGACGGCATCAGCGGTCTCTTCGCTGCGTCGCCGGACGAGCTCGTCCAGCGATTCGACCGTATCGATGCCGTCCGTGCCATCGGCGAGCACAGCGAGCCCGCCGACGACCACGACACCGGCCTGGTCGAGCACCGGGCTCGTGGCCAGTTGCAGCACCAGGGACTCCACGAGCCGCCGCCCGGCGTCCGGGTCGCCCTTGACCGCGATGGCGCCGGAAGCCTGCGCGAAGTCGACGAAGAGACAGCCGTGCTCCTCGGACACGCCGATGCACAGGAAGGCCGCACCTCCGTCGGGGGTTTCGTACGGGACCGGGTGCCAGGCGGCCGCGGCCTCCGTGTCGATGTGCACGTCGATGAGATCGTCGCCGTAGGAGACCTGGTGGGAGGGCGCAGCAGGGGGCCCGGACTCGCTGCGCGGCGCAGGGCGGGCGGGCGTGGGGCGCACGCGGGACGCGGTGTCGGCGGCGGGCCGGCG
Source organism: Streptomyces sp. NPDC001514 (assembly GCF_053597075.1). Classification (NCBI taxonomy): domain Bacteria; kingdom Bacillati; phylum Actinomycetota; class Actinomycetes; order Kitasatosporales; family Streptomycetaceae; genus Streptomyces; species Streptomyces sp. NPDC001514. The sequence continues at coordinate 103,441 of NZ_JBSFHO010000017.1, read as the reverse complement.
GGGCGTGATGGGGACCGCGGTGCGTACCGCCGGTGAGGTGCGTTCGGCCGGCGCGGCCTCCGGTTCGGGCGCCGGGCGTGCTGGGCGCTGCGCGGACCGCGGCGCGGGTGCCGCCGGTGCGACGGTACGGGTGGCGGCGACCGGGCCCCCGTGCGCTGCGCCGGTGGCCACGCCCGTGCTCCTGCGGTTCAGGAAGGCCGCGGGCACCTCGACGGGACCGGCCGCCGTCGCCGTCCGGCGGCGCAGGACGAAAGTCGAGGCGAGCGCACCCACCGCCAGCGCGCCGGCGGCGATCCCTAGGCCGGGACCGAGCCAGCTGGTCTGCTCGGCCGTGGGCGGGACCAGTCCCTGGGCCTGCGGGAGGGAGTGGGTGTCGGGCCGCTGCGCGGCGGGGGTCTGGGCAACGCCCTTGGGGAGTGCGCCGAGGCGCACACCGTCGCCCTTGGCGTCCTCCGGCAGCTGAAGGATCCAGCCGGGCGCGATGACCGTCGGCTTGTCCATCACGCTCCCGTCGGGCTGCCGGCGGCCCTTGTTGAGTTCGAAGATCTCGGGGAAGCGGTTGCCGTCGCCCAGTACCTTCTCGGCGATGCTGAAGAGGAACTCGGGTTCGCCGTTGGGCTGTTGGGTGACGATGTAGTACTTCACGATCTTCCCGGCCGCCGTCGGGGCCGCGGTCGCGGTCGGCACCGCCGGAGCGGTGCTCGTGGCCGGCACCGCCGGGGCGGCGACGGCGACGCCCGGCGTGCCTGCCGAGGCCACGGCGAGGCCGGCGAGTACGGCCGCCGCCCCTCGTGCCACGGGCCTTGCCTTCATCGAGGTCTGCCTGCGGTGGTGAGCCATCTGCGCGTCCACTTCGTGACCGTCCTTGTCCAGTCCGTCCTTCCGCCCTTCGCACGGCGGCCGTGCGGGACGGGTTCAGCACCCGCCCCCTCCCACGCCGGGCTGTTCCTGTGCCGAACGCCGTGCCGTCCGCCGGCTGCTGGTGCCGATCGTCCTGCCGCACGTCCTGCGACCTTTCAGCCGCTTGTCGGGGAACCTGTCAGCCGTTCGTCGCGCCGCTCGACCGCTCGACGCACCACTGTGCTCCCCGTTCGGCCGCTGAACGCCGATTCCGCACGTATACGCCAGGTGGCGGATAACTCCGCCGCGGCACTCGGCCACTCTCGGAGCGTCGGCGCGGCCCATCACACTTCCCGAAGGAGCGACCATGGTGACCAGCACGCTCGCGCAGCAGACCGGTAGCAACGCCACCACGACCGCACCCCGCACCGACGAGCAGGCCCTCGCCCAACTCCAGCGCGAGCACGGACGGGCGCTCTTCGGCTTCCTGCTCGGACTCACCTACGGCGACCGGCAGCGCGCCGAGGACCTCGTGCAGGAGACGCTGGTGCGGGCCTGGCAGCACCCGGAGGCGCTGGAGACCGATCACGAGTCGATGCGCCCGTGGCTGTTCACGGTCGGCCGGCGCCTCGCGATCGATGCGCGCCGTGCCCGGCTCGCCCGCCCCGCGGAGATCGCCGCCGAGAGCGTGGAGCAGGCGCCGCCGACGACCGAGGACCACACCGAACGCTCGGCCACCGCCCTCGATGTGCGCGAAGCCCTCAGAACGCTGAGCATCGAGCACCGTGAGGTACTGGTCCAGATCTACTTCCGCGGCCGGTCCGTGGCGGAGGCCTCCGCAGTGCTCGGCATCCCCGCGGGCACCGTCAAGTCCCGTACGTACTACGCCCTGCGCGCGCTGAAGAAGGTGCTGCCCGGCTACGCCGGCCTCCCGGTATGACGCCACCCGAGGCCTGTTCCGGAAGACACCCCCTAGGTCCTGTCCGGTCGATCAGGCCGGATCAGTGAGCGGGGTCTGGTGCTGTACATCGCAAGGCGGAGGAGGAAATCGACGCGGAGCGTCGGTGACCGACGACAACGCAGCGAGGTGCGGCACCAGGGCACGCGAGCCCGGCAAGATCGGCCGGACAGGGCCTAGCCCTCCTCGCCCTGGAGCGCCGCCTCCCGCGCCACCTCCGCGCGCGACCGCACCTGCAACTTGCCCAGGATGTGCGACACATGGGTCTGCACCGTGCGGCGCGAGAGGAATAGCTCACTGGCGATCTCGGGGTTCGAGCGGCCCTGCGTGACCAGCAGCGCGACCTTGAGCTCGGTCGGGGTGAGCGACTCCCAGCCGCCGGCCGCCTCGCGGCGGGCCGTACGGCCGGCGGTGCGGCTCCCTCTCCGTACGCCGAGCGTACGCAGCCGGGAGTCGGCCCGCGCGATGTCCCACCGCGCGCCCAGTTCCTCGTACGTCCGCACCGCACGGTCCAACGCGGACCGTGCCGAGGACAGTTCGCCGTGCCATGCCTGCGCCACGGCGAGGTCCTCCAGCGTCTGCCCGAGCAGCAGCGGCCACGAGCCGCCCTCGTACTGCGCGACCGCATCGGCCAGCACCGCCGGATCCTGGGCGAACAGCCCGCGGCACCGCAGGGCCGCTCTGGCGGGTCCTGGGTGCTCGGGCAAGGCCGCCGTCTCCTCCCCGCAGGCCGCTACCGCGGCCTCGGCCGTGGCGGTGTCCCCGACCTCGAGCGCGAGGCGGACCACATCGGGCAGCAGCCAGTGCCTGTCGTGCAGCATCTCGACCGCGTAGGGCTCCGACAGTGCGGGCAGCAGTGCGTGCAGGGCGTCCAGGAGCCGGCCGTCACGCTCGGCCAGCAGGGCGCGGGCGAGCAGCACATGGACGGCGTAGCGCCGTGCGGGGGCCTGCGCGAAGGCGTCGGGCGGCAGGGCGTCCAGGTGGGCCGTGGCCTCGGTCCGCCGGTCGCGGTGGCCGAGTACCAGCGCCCGCATGCCGTGCACCAGCACCGGCAGCCAGGAGTCCGAGACCTCCAGGCCCGCCGCCCGCTCCAGGTCGTCGAGCGCCGTGTCCCAGCGGCCGCCGCGGTAGTGGAACTGGGCCGAGCGCGTCTCGATACCGACGAGCCGGCCTGCCGAGCCGCTGCGTACGGCCAGGTCCCTTGCCTCTTCCAGGGCCCGCAGGACGGCCTCCGGCTCGTCGAGCCGGTCGAGGCTCTCCGCCTGGTTGGTGAGCAGAAGCAGCGACATGTCGGTGGCCGCCGGTGTCTGCCGGGCGTGGGCGACGCCCTGCGCGATGTGGTCGAGCGACTCCCGCGCACGCCCCATGCGGTAGAGCGTGTAGGCCATGGCGTGGTGCGCCTCCGACGCGGCCAGCGGGTCCCCGAGGCCCGCCGCCTGCGTCACCACGGGCCGCGCATGCCCGAGAGCCTCGTCGAGGCGGTCCAGGTCCGCGAGGGCCAGCACCCGGCACGCCTCCAGCCTGACCCGCCAGCCGCGCGACGGGAACGTCTCGGCCAGCGCCTGCTCGGTCGCCCGCAGGCAGGCGCCGGTGTCGCCCTGGATCATCAGCGCCGAGATCAGTTTGAACGCCAGCGCGGCACGGTGGTCCGGTTCCTCGGCGCGGTCGCGCAGCTTCGCGAGCAGTCCGACCGATTGGGGGCGGCGCAGCAGCAGCGCCGCCTCGGCGAGCCGCTCCTCCAGGATGTTCCTGTCCCGCTCCTCGGGGCGGCCCTGCTCGATGGCGCGCTCGATGAGCTCGGCGGCGGGTCCCGGTATGGCCGCGATGAGGGCCTCGGCGGACTCGACCAGCCAGCTCAGCGCCCAGGAGTCGAGCGGGCCGGTCGCCGCCGCCAGCTGCTCGCCGGCCCGGGCCGGTGGCATTCCGGCCTCGGCGAGCGCGCGTGCGGTGTCGAGGTGCAGGGCCGAGCGGATCGCGCCGGGGATCGCCTCGTACAGCGCCTGGCGGACCACATCGTGCCGGAAGCGGAGCCGGTCGCCCTCGTCGCTGAGCAGCCCTGCGCTGATCGGTTCGGACAGCGCGCCGAGCAGTTCACGGGCGGGCCGCCCCAGGACGAGCGCGAGTTCCGTGACGGTGAACTCGGCGCCGAGCAGCGAGGCGTGGCGCAAGGCCTCGTGCGCCTGCGGGGACAGGAAGCCGAGGCGGTCGGCCAGCGACCCGAGGAAGCCCGGTGACTCGGCCTTCCGGCGGGCCGCGACGAGCTCGGCCCGGCCGTTCTCGACGGCGATGGCACCTTCGGCATGGAGGGCTTCGACCAGCTCCCGGATGTACCGCGGATTGCCGCCGGCGAGCGCCGTCCGGCCGCACAACCGCGGTCCGGGTACGGCACCGACGAGCTGCTCGAGCAGGAGCGCGGCCTCCTCCGGTCCGAGCGGGTCCAGGCGCAGGCACCGGGCACCCAGCTCGACCAACCCGGCTCGCAGCCGGTCGAGTTCGCGGCGCCCGGGGACCGGGCGCCGGGTGGCGGCCAGCAGGAGCGGCAGCCGCGCGGACGACTTGGCGAGCCGCTGCCACAGCAACAGGCTGGCCTGGTCGGCCCATTGCAGATCGTCGAGGACGAGAACCAGCGGTGATTCGGCACAGAGCTGCTCGACGGCGGTGAGCAGCCGGTCCATCGCGGCCATCAAATCCGCTTCATGGGTGGCGGGTTCGCCGTCGGCACCGCGTAGCAGCTCGATGACGGCCGAGCGCTCCGCTGCGGCGCGGGTGCTGTCGGGATAGAGGCATTCGAGGACGGCGCGCAACGGGAAGCGCTGCCACAACTCGTCGGCGGCGCCGTGCCGTACGCGGCAGCCGAGCCCTTCCCCTTCTTTCACCGCGTCCATGACCATGAAGGACTTGCCGACGCCGGGCTCACCCTCGACGATTACGCAGCCGCCCCGTCCCGCCGAGACGTCCAGGACCAACTGCCGCAGTACAACGAAGTGTTGCTCACGACCGACCCGCACGTCGGCGCCCCCCGTTCCGTCCCGCGGACACTCCTCCGAATCGTCGATGTTACTTTCCGGTCAGGCCACTCCTGTGGCAAAAGTTCATGATTCGCACACAGACAGTGACAGGGCCCGGGAAGGCGTGACGGGCGCCGGAAAGGGGGAGTTCCCGGCGCCCGTCGTCGGCGAGTGCGCTCACACCGCGAACTGGCCCGCCTTGGCGAAGGTCACCGCGCGCAGTTCGGGCCACTGCTTGCCGAGGTCCCGTAGGAACCGCTGCCTGGCCACGGTGGTGAGTGAGACGGACCAGCCCTCGGGCACCGGCGCGGCCGCGGGCCAGAGCGAGTGGTCGCCCTGCTCGTTGGCCAGCACAAGAAATGCACCATCAGTCTGTTCCATGCCTGCATGCATCGGTTTTCTCCCTTCTGATCCCTTCGTCAAGCATCACGGGGGCGATCCGTGCGGGGTTCAGCTCCCGTCCGCGCCGGGCTTCGTCGTCGCCTCCAGGATGTCTGCGAGCGTCGTCCCCTCGGCTTTCCCGTCCGTGGCCCCCTGCGGGCTCTCCCCGCCGGGGAGGTCCGCCGGTGTCGGCCGGCCGAACGGGCCGCCCGAGCCCCTCGCACGCCCCATTCGCCAGGCCAGCTCCGCGGCGGCCAGGCGTGCCGCCTCGTCCGTGGCGCCCGCGTTCCGGGCCGCTTGCAGTTCGTACGCCACCCTGCGCACGGCGTCCTCGTGCCGGATCCCGGCCTGCTCCTCCAGGGGGGTCTGCGGGGCGGTGGTGGCCTCGGGGAACGGGTTGTAGAGGTCACTGAGCGCCCGGGCCTCGGCGAGGAGGGCGTCGTACTGCTTCTGGGGCAGCGTCCCGAGGACACGGTCCAGCTCATCGCGCGACTTGACGTCGGTCGAGCCCATGAGCTCCATGGTGGCCACGCGCCGACGTGCCTCCAGGGTGTCGCCCCGGGTGGGCGGGTCGGGGTGGCGGCCGGCCGCATCCACCACGATCTTGATCTCGTCGACGCCCGGCACCCGGTCGGGGCGTCCGGTCAGCTCCGCCTCCTTCTTGAAGAGCTCACCGATCCGGTGCTTCAGCGCGCTGCTGATCGCGTCACCGCGCTCCTGGCTCGTCTTCTTCGCGCCGACCGGGGAGTTGCCGTACGTGGTGATCTTGATCTCGGACAACGGCTGGGCCTGCCTGCGGTCCCACAGGATCTGGCGCACAGCCTGCTCGGCGAAGCGCTGCAACTGGACGTCGCCGCGCTGACCGATGTCGTTGACGGACTTGGACTTCTCCGGGAACTCCACCGTCCGGATCCGGTTGCCGCGGCCTCCGACCACCACGGTGGTCAGCGGGTTGGCCAGGATGGAGCGCTCGGGATTGTCGCCGGTGCGCACCTCGTGGAAGCTCTCCCCCTTGGCCACGCCCTGCATCTTGAAGTGCCACAGCTCGTGGGGGCGGTTGACGTCACTTCCGGACACGGCCGTCAGTGCCTTGCCCAGTTCCTGCTTGACCTTCCCGATCTGGTCCCGCACCTCCCTGTGGAAGGTGTCGTCCACCGGGTTCCGGCCGGGCGGACTCGACGAGAAGGACGCGTCGACCGCCTCCAGGGTGCTCAGCTGCTTGATCTTGTCGAGGACCAGCTGGTGCCCCGCCACGTCCTGGCCGTTCGCCTTGGCCCGGTCGAGTTCGGCCTGCGCCGCGTCGGTCCTGTCCTTGTACTCGGCGTAGATCTGCTCGACGGCTGCGGAGGTCTGCCCGCGGGCCGCACCGTCCCTGCGGAAGTTCTCCAGGGTGATGGTGTGCTGTCCGTCGCGGCTCGCCGCGACGACCGCGGCGAAGTGATAGCCGCCGCGCCGGCCGTCGGTGTAGCCCTCGAAGGAGCGGGTGTAGTCCGTCCCGTAGTCGCGCTCCTGGTGGTGGCCGCCGGTGCCGATCGCCTGGATGAGATAGGCCTCGCCGACATCCGGGTGCGCGAACTCGTTGGTGCCGACCCGCGCCGTCGCCTCGTTCATCCGGAACTGCGGGGTGGTGGCGGGGGCGCTGACGCCCTGCGAACGGCCGAAGCGCTTGCCCTCGCCTACCGAGGCACCGAAGTCGTTCTTCCGGCCCAGCTCCTGCAGCTTCTCGGCGGCGAGTGCGGGGGTGATCTCGTTCAGCGGGGCGGCCGCGTTCTCGGCCACGTCACTGAGGAATGTGGCCAGCTCGTGCGTACCCCTGACCTCCATACCGCCGGACGCGTTGACGGGGACGGTGACCGCCTCATCGGGGGCCGGAAGGCCGAGCGAGAAGGCCAGCTCGTTGCGGAACACCATGTCGGAGGGCTCGCCGCCGAGCACGAAGTCCGCGAAGTCGCGGCAGATGGCGGTCCTCGGCGGGCTCAGGAACTCGGGCACGTACATGGTGAGTTCGCGCTCGCGGCCGTTGCCCCGGAAGGTCACCCTGTTCGCCGGCACCTCCTTCAGGCGGACATTGCTGCCCATCCGCTCGAGGACGTTGTTCGCGTGCTTGGCCACCTTGGCGCTGGTGTAGATCTCCTTGTTCTCGCCGGGCAGCGAGTTGAAGGCGATCGTGTTGTCGCCGGAGACGCGCAGCGGCGGCTTGCTGTCGTGCACGGTCTTGCGGGTCAGGCCCAGATCCAGGAACGAGCCGCCCGTCTTCGGGCGGATCGTGCCGTCACGCCGGGTGAAGGGCGGGATCGCTCCCGGCCCCTCGTCCTTCGTCAGCGTGTACTGCGTCACCGTCTTGCTCGCTGTGAAGGCACTACGGGCGGAGTCCGCCGTACCGGGGGCGAACTGGCCTGCCGTGTCCATCTCCGGCAAGCCGAGTGCACTGGTGTGCCGGCGCCACTTGGCGCGCGGCGGCACCGAGTCGAGGCTGAGGTCGGAGGCGTTGGGCCCGGTGGAGGCGTCGCTCTGGGACGACTCGTCCGAGGACGACAGACTCATGGTCTCGCTGACGGCCTCGCTCGTCGGCCCGCTGGGTGCTTCGCTGTTCGGCCCGCTGCCGATGCGGCCGGGCTCGGCCGTCAGTGCGCCATGGGCGTAGACGGCCTGGGCGACGAGCTCTTCGAGGGATTCGCCTGCGGGAGTCGGGACGTTGTTCTCCTCCTGGGTGTTCTGCTGCGCCGGAGCGTTGCTGACGTCGAAGGGGCTGTTGTCGTCGACGTCAGCGTCGATGTCCTTGTGGCTGCTGTCGCTGTCACCCTTGTCACTGGGGCCGCCGTTGTTGCTGGACTCGGTGTCGGTGAGGTGGACACCGCTGTCCGGGGTGACCCACTCCAGCGGCAGGAAGGTCTCCAGCAGCTGCGGCGAGAACAGTTCCTTGATCTCCTCGGGCTTCAGGTTCGGCACCATCTTGTTGTCCGGGCCGAAAGGCATCTGCAGCCCCGCGTTGTCCATCGCGAACTTCGACAGCATCGGGAACTCCATGCCCACCGGCAGCTGACGGTCCTGAAGCACACCGGGGCCCGTGATGTCGTTCGCGTTCACCTTCAGCGACTGCTTGAACTCCGCGTCGATCTCCTCCGGCGACGAGCCGGGACGCAGCTTGGCCAGGTAGTCCTTGTAGCCGAAGAACTTGTCCGGCACGACCTCGTTGAACAGCTGCGCGAAATGCGAACCGGGCGGCATCACCAGGAAGTTTCCGTTCAGCAGACCCGCCTCGTAACGGGCCTCGGCGGCCTGCCTGATGTCCTCCTTCGACGCGGGCGTGTCCTCGGGCCGCCCCAGCACCCGGTTGACACTCTTCGCATCCCGGATACGGGGCGCCATCAGCGGCACGTCGTCCGGACGCATCTTCATCGGCGGCAGGTCGTTCAGGTTCACCCCGCCCGGGGCGATGTCCACATCCGCGTACAAACCGCCGCGACGGCCCACGGCAGAGAAACGGATCAGATCGGAGACGATGTTGAACGCCTTCGCCTCCATCGCCATGTCGTACACCTGCGCCATCCGCTCACCCGCCACGTCACGGATGAGCTCGCGCGGGTCGGTGTGGACGACGACGCCCGCGGTCTCCAGTTTCGCGCGGGTCTCCGCACTCCACGTCGCATAGTTCGCATCCGAGTACAGGTTGACCGTCCAGTCACCCTGCGACGCCTGATCCGCCCAGGTCAGCAGGTTGTCAATGATGTCCGCCTTGGGCTCCTTGCCCGACCAGGAGAAGCTCAGCTCCTTCGGTACGTCCACCACGCCGACAGGGCCCCCGTGGGCGTTCACCTCGGTCAGGGTCGCGTCATGCACCCGGCCCAGCCACTCGGCCATCCACGCGTGCCCCCGCGAGTTCAGGCGCGAGATGAGCATCCGTACACGCAGGTCCTGGCCGTTGCGCGTCCAGTCCTTGACCTGGTCTCGCAGCGCGTCCGGCCGGCCGAAGTCCAGATTCGTACCGTCCGGGCCGGTGACGCCCAACGGACGGGGGCCCTGGCCGGACAGGCCTCCCTCCGAGTAGTTCGCGGCGAGGTCGGCCGGGGTCACACTGCTGCCGGGCTTCTTCAGCCGCGACACCACGTCGACCAGATTCTTGAGATGGTCCTGCGTGACGGGTCTGTCGGCGCCCGTCGGACCCCGCAGGTCGCTGATCTTCGCCTTGAGGTCCTCGACCGTCACCTTGCCCTGGGAGACCGGGGCGTCCTTGAAGAAGGGGTCGCCGCGCAGGGCGTCGACCAGGCGACGTACCTCGACCACCTGGCTCATCGACACCTGTGCGGTGTCGATGTGGATGTCACGGGCCAGCGACACGGTGTCGAACAGGGCCTGGCGGTCCTTCGGGCCCACGGGGGCGAACTTGCCGAGCCCCTTCTGGTTCTTGACCCCGGCCTCCTTGACCAGGTCGTTGACGGACTTGGTGGTGGCTGTGCCGGTGTCGGTCAGGTCGGCGATGTTGTGCAGCGTCACCGCGTCCTTCGCCGAGAACACGGAACTGCCGGTGCCTTCGAAGAGCACGGACGCCTGTGCCTTCGCCAGCGCCACGTCCTCCGGCGTGAGCGCGAGGTCGGGGCGCGGGCGGCGCGGCGGCAGCGCCGGTGCGATGTCGTCGGTCGTGTCCGGTGACGTTGCTTCCGTCGGGGCGGGCGCGTTGCTCGTGTCGAAGGGCGAATCCTCGTCGTTCTCGGGGTTGTCCGTTGCGTCGGTCTGGTCGGTCTGGACGGCCGGTGACTGCGGCGCCGGATTGCCCATCGCCACGCTGAGCGAATCGCGCGCGGAGGTGCCCGAGGCGGTCGGCCGGACGATCACCGGATCGGTGGAGAGCGACGGCGGTGCGGCGGGACTGCGGTTGGGTCCGATCGTGCTGGCGAACAGCGAGTCACGGGCCGTGCGGCCCGACGGCGGGGTCGTGGTGACGTTCCCCGTCGCCGCTGTGGTGATGACGGAGGGCGGCGCGGTGAGGGGTCCGCCGAGGATCGACGGAGGGGCGAAGATCTTGGCCGGGCCGGATTCCTTCGTACCCGCGCCGGGGGTCTTGCCGCTGTCCTTGCCGGTTTCCTGGCTCGTGGCGGCTGGCTTGCTCTCGACCTTGCCCGTGTCGTTCTTGGACGACGACGGGGCCGTGCCGGGCTGGGGCTGGGGCTGGGGCTGGGGCTGGGGCTGGGGCTGGGGCTGGGGCTGGGGCGACAGTACGGTGTTCGCCTCCTTGAGGCCCTTCTGCAAGGCCTCCAGCTGCTTCTTCATCGCGTCGAGGTCGGCCTTGCGCTCGTTGAGCAGGCGCTCGGCCAGGTCCTTGCGCGGCCCCAGGGCGTTCTCGGCGAACTGTTCGCTCGTCTTGACCGCGCCCTCGGCCCCCTTGATCGCCTGCTTGAAGAAGCCCTCCGCCTTCTTGCCGGACGCGGCCGCCTTGGACTGGAACTCGGCCGCCTTGTCCCCCGCGGCCTGGTTGCCCGCGTGGAAGTCCTTCAGCGCCTGGCCGGCCTCGGCGAGGAACTTGTCACGGACGGCCAGGGCGTTCTCCGCCTGGCGGCGCCGGTCCGCGGCGTCGTCCGCCTGGTGGGCGGCGGAGAGAGCCGTCGGGTCGAGGGTGCCGTCGGAGTGATAGCGGCCGTCGCCGTCCGGGTTGTGCACGACGATCGGCTTGGGGAAGCCGGTCGGTGTCTCGCCGGTGGTCAGATCGATCGGCAGGCCCGAGCCGAACTTGGCCTCCGGCCGGTACATGCTGGACACCAACTCGGCCAGCTTCTGTGGCTCGCTGAGGCCGAGCGCGTACTCCTGGAAGTCCCCGCCGATGCGCGCCACCTCACGCGCCACGGACAGCGCGATTCCCTTGCGTACGTCGGTCCCGTGGAACACCTCCTGGTCGAAGGTGATCGTGTGCTGTGCGCCGTCGGGGTAGGAGTTGGTCCAGCTGAAGCGCGTGCCCGCGCCCTTCGTGTTCTCCGGGTACGCCGACGTACGCACCGGCTCCGTGACGCCCGGCATCTTCAGGTTCTGCATGGCCGGGCGGTCGAGCGGGTGCAGCTGGTCGTGCAGGGACGCCCAGCCGTCCATCCGGCTGAGGACTTCCATGTCGAAGACGAGCGTGGTGGGCCCGTAGCGCGTCTGCATCGGGTTGTCGTTGGCCTCGACGCGGAAGAAGACGAAGTCGTCGTTGCCCAGGCTGGTGGTGTTCGCGTCGCTGCTTTTGCCGGACGCCAGGAACTTCGAGCCCCGGCGGGCCAGATCGCCCTGTGAGCTCATGACGCCGCTGTTGGCGATGGCGTGGAACGCGGGCGTGGCGTGCTTGAGCCGGAACGGCAGCTGCTCGACCTTGGAGATGAGGTCGAGGAAGTCCTGTGTCTTGTCGGCGAGGCTGTCCTGCTGGAGTAGCCCGTCCACCTCCTGCTGGAGAGTGTCCAGGTTCTTGGCCGACAGGTCCTTGACGAAGTCGATCTTCTGCTCCGGTGTCAGCGACTCCAGGTCCGGGTTGACGTTGAGCCACTGGGTGCCGGTGGGGATCTGCGCGTACGCCGTGTGGGTGCGGAAGTCGCGGACCGGTTCGATCAGCCTGCTGAGGTCGTCCGAGCTCACGGCCTTTTTGTGGCCGGGAGTGAACTTCTTGTCCCCGCCCCAGTCCATCATCTCGAGCAGGTTGTTGGCCGCGCCGACGAGCGGCATGTTCTGGTTGCGCAGGTTGTAGGTGCCGCCGAGCTCGCTCGCGTCGGTGATGTATCCCTTCAGGGCGTCGCCCAGGTCCTGGGAGCGGCGGCGTACCCTGTCGGACAGCTTCCGTGCGTGGTCCGTTTTGGTGGTGCCGGGCTTTTCCAGCTCGGTCACCAGGTCCTCGACGTCGCTCTTGAGCGAGCTCGACATCTTCGCGATGTCCTGGCCCTTCCAGATGATCTGGTCGGACGGCTTGCGCTGGTGGCCGGACGTCGACGAGGAGGGAATCGGAACCCCGCTGTCGCTCGTGGCCGCGTCCTTGGTGTCCTTGGTGTCCTTGGTTTCCTGAGCGGCGTTGAGCTCGTCGCGGGCCAGCTTGTCCAGCTCTTTCGCGCGGTCTTTGAGCATGCTGGCGAGGTCGCTCTGCTTGGCGTTGGCCAGATGGTCAGCGAGCTGGTGCAGCTCGGTCTGGGTCAGCTCGTCCACGACGGCGACCACCGGCCTCTGGCCCCGAACCTGGGGCGAGAGGTCCTTCCAGGTGGACCAGGACTCTGCACCGTCGGTCCTGTCCTTGGGCTTCAGGAGCTTCCACTGGCCCTGCTTCGTCCTGAAGACCCGGGGTCCCCCCTCCGGGGTGTTGCTCTTGCCTGGGCTGCTCGTGGACGAGGAGTCGCTCGGGTTCTTGGACGTCTGCGATTCCGTCTGGGGCTGCTTCTTCTGCTTCTTCTTCGTGTTCGTCGGGCTGCCGACGGGGACGGTGGGCGGGCTGGGCGGTGTGACGGTCTGGACCGGAAGGGCGGGATTCGCCGCCGGAGTGTTCGACGTCTGCGTGGGGTCCAGGTTGAGGTTGGAGTTGTCCTGGCCCTGTGGGGGGTTGTTCCGGGACGGAGTGCTCGTCTGCTGAGAGGGAACGTTCTGCGTCGGAGTGGCCTGTGAGTCCGACCCTCCCTTCTCCGCAGGCGCGTTGCTCGACGCGAAGGGGGACTCCTCGTCGTCCGTGTCCGTTTCCGCATCGGTCGCGGCCTCGGAGTCGGAGTCCAGATTGAACCGTCCCATGTTCTGGGTGATTCCCTGGACGTCGACACCCGTCGTGGGCGGCACGTCGTCCGACTCGGCGTCCGACTGCTCCTGCACCTCTCTCACGGTGTCTGTGTCGACACTGGTGTCACTCTCGGTGTCGGTGTCCGGCGAGATTTCGGTGCCGGGCGGCTGCTCACTCATCGGCTGCTGCACCGGCGACGGGGCCGGCCGGTGCGAGAGGCGCTCCGCAACGTCCTGCGCCACCAGCGGTCCCACCTGGGGGCCGTGCGCGAGATTGGCGAACATGACCCGGTCCAGGTCGGAGGCGCTCATGTTGGGCCCGAGGAACTGCTCCGCGATGTCCTGCGACCGGCTCTGGATCTGGGCGTAGACGTTCGGGTTCTGCTGGTAGAGGTCCGAGAGCGCCTGATCCACCTGGGAGTCGGGCAGGACGTCGGAGAACATCACGTCCGGGCGGTGCTTCGGTGCGAAGTTCGGGTTCGGGAAGAACTCGACCTCCGTCTCGTACTTCCCCGTCTCCTGGTTGAGCGTGACGCCCTTCACCCACTCGACGCCGATGATGAACTCCGGCCGTACGCCGCCGGGGAAGGCGACTTCCTTCTCGGTCTCGGCCAGCGGGGAGTCGGGGTCGGTCGCAAAGACGTCGATACCGCCGGGCGCGTCGATCAGGATGCGGTAGTCCGTGCCCCAGCCGGGCGACTGCATGTTGGGGTCACGGGTGGTGGAGACGAACGCGGAAGGATTGTTCTCGAACTTGTACTCCTGGAGGCTCGGGAGGTGCCCCGGGTCCTTGGGCACCAGCCCCTCGGTCCACAGCGAGTCGAAGCTCCAGTACGGGCCTCGGTCCGTCTCCCAGCGGAAGAGGATGTCCGTGTCCTGACGGAACGCGACCGGGCCGCCGTTCGGCGTGGCAACCAGCGGTCCCGTCACGGGGGTCACCGGGACCAGGCCGGAGTTCGACGCGGGGGCCGGGCCGACGGCCGGGTTCCCGGTCGTCGGCATGAAGCCGGTGCTCAGGTCGAAGGCCGCCTCCGGGTCCATGAAGACGTTACGGGCGTCGAGGGCCTCCTGAACGGAGGGGTCGAGCAGCGGGGTGCCGTCCGCATCCATTGCCGGGGCATTACTCGCATCGAAGGGGGAGCCGTCGTCGTCCGCCGCCGGTTCGGTCGACGTGGAAGCATCGTCCAGCTTCTGCTTCTTCGTCGGCCGGTCGTCGCTGCCCGGGGAGTCGAGGTTGCCGCTCTGGTCCGGGGTGCCGGAGGACGAGGGCGCGCCGGTGGGCAGGTTGCCGAGCCTGTCGGCGAGCTCGGTGCCGAAGTCCGCCGGTCGCTTGGTCGCGGCGGCCGGGGGTGTCTGCGTGTCCTCAGGCGTGTTCGTGGACGGTGAGACCTTGGACGACGAGGGTTTGGACGGAGACAGGTTGGACGGAGACGGGTTGGACGGAGAGGACTCGGTCGCGTTCGGCGACGGAGTCAGGCTGACCGCGATCTTTCCCTCCTCCGCGTACTTGCCGAACTTCTCCTCGAGCTCGTAGAGCAGCGCCTCATTGCGGTTGATGGCGGACTGCTTGTCCTTCCACGCCGGGTCGTTCGGCACCTGCGGAACCGCTTCGAACTGCTCCTGGGTGGAGACCTCGTACGTGCCGGCGGGTGTGAATCGGTTGTCCTCGAACTTGAAGACGTTGATGTCGAGGTTGCTGACCTGGCCGTCCGAGATGAGGCCCTTCAGGCGCTCCCACTCGATCTTCGTGAGCACGCTGTCCGGGTGCATGCCGTCGAGGACGTCCGCCTGGACCGTGCCGGTGAGTCCGCCGACGTACGTCTCCGAGAGATCGCCCCACAGTGCATCGATGGCGGGGGACGAGCCCCACGGCAGCCCGAAGTTGAGGCCGTTGAAGATCTTGCCCCCGACGGAGGACTCCAGGAACACGCCGCCGGAGTCGAGCGTGGCGATCTGGGAGCGCCGGATGTTCAGCTTGGACCAGAGTCGACCGTTCTCGACCGCATGCTTGGCCTTGTCGCTCTTGAGCGCCTCGAAGTCCGGGCGGCCCTGGTTCTCGGTGACGAAGTTGTACGGGACCTTCAGCCCGTCGTTCTTCACCAGCTCCTTGATGATGCCGTCGAGAGCCGCCTTGTCGAGGCCGGTGTCTGCGTCAGGCCTGGTCCCTCCCTGGAGGGACGTGCCGTTGTCGGCGAGGTTGGTCAGGAAGTCGTTGAGGTGCTGCTGGAACTCGGGCGAGTTCCTGAGCGAGTCGATCTTGTTCACCCGGTCCAGGAGCTCCGCCTTGTCCGTCTCGAACCTGGCCGGGTCGAAGGACGGCGCGGGTGGACTGCCCGGGCTCTGCGAGGACTCGCTGAAGGGGCTGTCCGGGATCAGATCGACGTCGCTGTCACGCCGCCCGGGGGCCGTGGGGGCCGTGGGGGCGGTGGGGGCGGACGTGTCGTACTTGAGGTCGTAGACGACCGGGCCCGAGTCGATGGTGTTCTCGATCTGCGTCAGGTAGTCGAGCGGGATGGTGCCCTCGGGCAGGACATCCACATTCGCCATCACGCCCGTGTCGAAGGTCTTGGCCGGGTCCTTGCGGAACAGCGATTCGTGGTCCTTGTAATAGTCGCTCAGGCCCGTGTAGTGCAGCACTTCGTGGATGAGCGTCGCGTCGTCACGGATCTTCTGGGCGGGTGTGGCGTCCGGGCCGTGCAGGTGGAAGTTGAGCTGGTTGGACCGGCCGGGCTTGGGCGAGTTGGTGACGGTGACCGTCTCGCCGGTCTTCTTGGCGGCAGGCGTCAGCTTGACGTCGACGTGGAGCTGGTCGCCCGACGAGGGCAGCTTGAAGCCTGTGTTGACGTGGGTGTCGAAGAGGTTCTGGATGTGCTCCTGCAGGGCGGGCACGTTGTTCGCGTCGAAGCCGTTGCCCGCCGTGACCGGCAGGTTCACCGTGAGGTGGCGCACCCAGACGCCCGGCTCCACCTCGATGCGGCGGATGTCCGTCCGGATCCGTGTGGCCCAGCCGTCGAGGTAGCCCGCCTTCTTGGACGACGGGTCCGCCTTCGGGTCGAAGCGCTCGGTCTTGAACTTCGCCGGCTTGGCATCGTCCTTGCGCGCCTTGATCTTGTCGATGCTGACGGCGTCGGGCGACGGGGTGACCATGACCGGGGTCTTGGGCTGAGCCTTGGGCTGGGCCTTGGGGTCTGCTTTGGGGGTCGGCTTGGCGGGTGCCGCCGTCTGCTTCTTGGGCCTCTTGGGTGCGGGGGTGCTTGTGACCGGCACCGCGACCGGGATCACGCCACCGGACTGGTCCTGCTTGAACGGCGGCGTGGTCGTCTTCTGCGGCGGCAGCGGCGGCGGGACGGGTACGCCGCTGGGCCGCGGCGGGGCAGGCGTGTTGGCTGGTCCGGAGATCCCGGATGCCGGGCCTGCCGGTGCGGCGCCGCCCATCGGGACACCACCTCCGACGGGGACGGCGCCGCCCTGTGGCTGCGGGGTCGTCTGGGCCGGGCCGGGAGGCGTCGCGGGTGAGGCGGGGGTGTTCGTCGCGCTTGCGGCGTCGAGGTTCTGCGGCGGCGTGACGTTGGAAAGGGAGGTCCCCTCTTTGCCGGAGCCCAGGTTCTCCTTGCTCTTGTCGCCGGGCAGGGACGTATCGCTGTTGGACGGGGTGGGGCTCGGGCCGCTGGGCGAGAGGTCGGGGGACGAGCCGCCGTTGGGCACGGACGGGGAGTTGCTGTCCGGGGTGCTGGTCGTGGGCGGAGTGGTGGTCGTGTCCGGGACCCTCGGGGTGCTCTGGTCGATCGAGACGTCGCTGTTCGGGACGGTGATCTGGACCAGGTTCCGGGTCTCGCCCTGCGGCTGGTTCGGGACCGTGTCGGTCCCTGTGTTGATGTCGGTGTTGATACTGGCGTCGACGTCGGTGTTGATGCCGGTCTCGGCGCTGGTGTCCGTGATCAGCGAGGTGTCGCTGTTCGGGATGGTCTCGACACTCGGCGTCGTCTTCACGTCCGGCGCCGTGTCCACCGTCGGTGCCGTCTCCGCGTGGGGAGCAGTCACCGTGTTGGGAGTGGTGTCCGGGCTGAAAATGCTGTCGAGGCTCGGGCTCTGCGGCCTCTGGGACGGTACGCCCGTGTCGACGGGCACGTTGATGTCGACGTTCGGCGTGCCGGAGCTGCCCTGCTCGTTGAACGGTCTGGTGTCCGTGGGCGGCAGGGTGGTGGGCCGCGACTCCTGGGTGGGGGTCGTGGGCGTGGAGTCCGGAGCGGAATCGACGACGAGATTGCTCGGCCCGTTCGAGTTGACCGGCGTCTCGTTTCCGGAGTTCGTCGGATCGAACGAGAGCGGTTCGGAGGAGTTCTCGGAGTTCGTCGAGTCGTCGTTCCGCGGCGGGGCCGAGGTCGTGGAGTCGTACGACGGAGGGTTCATGATTTCCTCGCCGTACGAGGGCGGCGGCGCGGCGTCCGAGTTGGAGTCGTCGGCCGACGGCGTGTACGGCGGCGGCGCGGTCTCGGTCGACGAGGAGTCGGGCGTGGATGTGGGCGCCTTTGTGTCCGGGATGCCGGACGGCGCCTCGGCGGGCGGCTCGATGAACGTACCGGTGTTGGGGTCGATCAGTCCGGTCTTGCCGCTGAGGCTGAAGCCGGGGCTCGGGACGGCGTTGCCCATGCCGTCGCCCTTGGCCAGATAGAAGTTGGCGTCGAAGTTCGGAACGTCGAAGTTCATCGCCGGCAGCGGGACGTTGAACTTGTTGCCGGTGATGAGGGTGCTGTTCTTCGCCTTGCCGTGCAGACCTTCCGCGAGGCTCTCGGAAAGGCCGCCCGCGAACGGCTTCCAGCCCGGGTCGTCCTCCTTCGCGTCCTTGTCGAAGTACGGCATGATCTTGGCGAGAGCGTGCTCGGTCAGTCCCTCCGAGAGGGTGTTGGTGAGCACGCCGCCGGCGAAGCTGGCGCCGAACTTCGGGCCGAACAGCTTGCCCAGGCCCTTGCCGATACCGAAGCCGATGGCCCCGGCGCCCGCGCCGATCAGGGCGGTCTTTCCGATCTCCTCCAGGTTGAAGCCGTCGCGATGGCCGCGGGCGACCTGGATGGCCTGGGCCAGGAAGTTCATGCCGCCCATGAGCAGGGCACCGCTCAGGATCGACTTGATGAGCTGGATGACGAGCTGCTTGACCACCATCATCGTGCCCTTGATGAGCGGGGCCGCGGCCGCCGTGGCGGCGCCGAAGGTGATCACCATGGAGATCGCCGCGGCGATGAGTTCGGCAAGGACGAGGGCGGCCATGCCGATGATGGTGATCTTCGCCGTCTCGACGTTGTTCGAGGCGTTGATCAGGTTCTTGGCCAGTACGTCACAGGACTGGATCATGCCGGGGAAGGCGCCGGGGTTCTTCTCCGAACCGTCGCCGCCGGCGAACTTCTGCGTCATCTCCTCGAAGGCCCGGGCGCCCTCGCCCTTGGTGATGTCGCAGATGTACTTGACCTGGTCCATGAACTCGGGGGCCATGGCCTCGAGTTGCTTCTTCGCCTCTTCCATCGCCCGGCCCCGGCGCAGCAGGTCCATCTCGCTCACATACGGCCAGTCCTCGCCGGCGATGAACGCCAGAACCTCGGCGAGTTCCTTGGGCGGGTCGATGTCACCCTGCATGACGGGGCCTCCGTGCGATCGGGCGGAAAAGAGCGAAGTCGGTGGATGGGGCGCGGCCGCAGGGACATGGACCGGCCGCGGTGCGGTAGGGCGGGTGGTGGGGCAGGTCAGCGCTTGCCGCGGCCGCCCGAGGTGCTGCCGATCGGGCCGACGTCCCCGAAGGTGGGCAGGCTCTTGTCCAGGTCGTCCATGGTCTCCTGGGCGTGCTGCTCCGCCTTCTCGCCGACGGACGCCATTCCCTCGACGGCCTGGCCGATGTTGCCGATGCCTTCGGCGATGTCGCCGAAGCCCTTGATGACCTTGGGCGCGTCCTTGAGCGCCTCCGTGATCGCCTTGTACGTCTCGTTCGACGGATCGCCCTCGATCGGCTCGTCGGTGACGAACTGGACGTCACTTCCGAGGCGTGCCATGCGCTGGGCCACTTCCTCGAAACGAGGGACCGCGCGGCGCATCTGCGAGGGCACGATGACGATGAGCTCGTCGTCCTTGGTGGTGAGGGTGACTTCACCGTTGGGGCCCCGGGACTGTCTGCGCGGCTGGGCGGCCGCCACCGACCGCTGCTGAGGTTCGCCCGCGGCCCGCCGGCGCTCCCGCCGTTCGTCGTCGTCCTCGTCGAGCCTGGTGGCGCGGCGTGTCTCACCGTCCTCCGCCCGACGCGCCCTGACCTGCGGCTCCTCCGCCGTCCGGGACACGAAACCGCTCGACGGTTCCTGTGCCACGGCCCGCTCGGTCATAGGCTCGGCCCGGCCCTCCAAGCGGCGGGTCATGGGCTCCGCGGCGACCTGGCGGGCCTGCGGCTCCGCGGCAACCTGGCGTACGTGCGGCTCCGCGGCGACCTGGCGTACCTGCGGCTCCAGCGCCTCGGCCCGTGTGACCAGGGGCTCCTCGCGCGCCGTCATCTGCCGTGTCTGCGGCTCCCATTGGATCTCGGGCGCGATCCGGGCCTGATCGCCGAGATCCGCACGCAGGCCCCCTTCGAGGAGCCGCTCCGTGTCGGTGGCCGGGTCGAGGCGGAGTTCCGCGCGAGGCCCCGGCTCCGCCTCCATGCGGAGTCCGGGCTCCTCGTAGACGACTTCCTCGGGCATGGCCTCTGCTCCTGCTCGTCCTGTCGTCGGGTTCTGTCGGGTATCGGGAGTCAGTCGTCGTACTCGCCGAGCACGGACTTCTTCGGCGCCTTCGCCACCGCCCGCTCGGGCTCGCGCGACACCGACGGCTTCGGCGACGGCTTCGGCTTCTCCCCGGCGAAGGACTCCGGTTCCGCGGTGAACGGCTCCGGATCCTCATCGAACGTCCCGCCGCGCAGCCTCTTGAAGAAGTCCTGGTTGGCCGGGTCGTCGGAGCCCGGCAGCAGGTCCCACAGGGAGTCCCCGTCGAAGGTGGCGGAGCCGTTGGAGAGCAGGGCCGATGCCGTGGAGTTCGCCTGGCGCTGCAGGTCGGCCTGGGCGCGGCGTACGGTCGACACGATCAGGTCGGCGAGCCGGGCTCCCGGCATGTCGCGGTAGGCGGTGCCCCGGAAGACGATCGACGCCAGCTGCCCGTGCGCGTCCACGGTGGCGGTGAGCGTACGGTCCGGGGACTGCGCGGATGCCTGCAGCGACGTCAGGTTCCGCTGGACCTCCAGGAACGTGTCCCGGGTCTTCCGGAAGTCCTCCATGATCTCCTGGAGAAGTGCCTCGTTCGACGGCTTCATCGTCAACCTCCGCAAAGCGAAACGGCCGGTCCCGTCGTGGCTGCGGGACCGGCCGCCGGTGGGGCCGGCCACGGTCCGAAGTCACGGTTCATGCGGCTGCACGCGCCGTGGTCGGTCCCGGTTCAGCCGGTCCCCGGGGTGCTGTGCCGGGGCTCAGGCGATGTACATCTCGGGGGTCATCACGGGCTCCGGCTCGGGCGGCTTGGAGGGGAATGCCTCCGGCGCAGGCGGTCCCGAGGGAAACGCCTCCGGCGTACGGTCCGTGGGACCGCCTCCGGCGCCTCCGGCCGAGTTGGCCTCCAGGATCGACATGAAGGTCCGCTGCAGCTCGAGGATGTCCTCGCCCGCGTCGTTCGTGGGCTCGGCCTTGCCCTTCACCGTCTCGGCGAGCAGCCCGAAGAAGTCCACGAGCTCCGTGACGACCTTCATGAAGGCGTCCGCGCCCTCCCCGGTCCAGCCCTGTGCCCCGCCCTGCTCGGACGTGAGCTGCTTGGCCTTCTGCATGATGTCCTCGGCGAGGTCCTGCAGCGCGGCGGGTACCTCGTACAGCACCTGCGACGCCTCGAAGTAGGGGTTGGGGTCCAGGCTCATGATCTCGTCGATCGCCGAGGCCAGGAACGCCATGGTGATGGGTGACGGCGGCAGGGGTGTGGTCATCGTCCCCCAGCTCCTTCCTTCCGCTCTTGCGCTGGTGTGGTGTGCCGCTCAGTCACGGCCGAGTTGCCCCGGGTTGCAGTCGTCGGTCCCCCAGACGTCCTCGTCCTCGGTGAGCCAGGTGTTGCTCTCCTTCTTCTCCTGGCCCTGGCCCGGCGCGGCGCCTCCGGGTGCGGCGCCGCCCATCGGCATCCCGCCCATGGGCGCACCGGTCGCACCCGCGACGGCACCACCGGCGCCGGGAGCGCCGGCGGCGCCTGCCGCGCGTGCCCCGGCGGTGCCGAGGTCGGAGGAGAGGACGCTGTTCGCCGGCGTGGCGGACGGACCGCCGCCGCCACCGATGCCGCCTCCACCGCCTCCTCCGCCGCTGCCGAAGCCGCCGCCCCCTCCGGGGATCGACAGGGAGCCGGCACCGGCACCGCCACCGCCTCCTCCTCCGCCGCCTCCCCCGCCAACGAGGCCCGCCCTGCTGAGGTCGGCACCCGAGAGCCTGGTCCTGCCGTCCTCGGCGAGGTTGCCGATGTCCTTGAAGGCCTCGTCGGACAGCCGCATCCGGGGCAGGCCGTCCTTGATGGCATCGCGACCGATCCCCAGCGAACCGGTCGGTCTGGTCAGGCCACTCTTGCCGTCCGCAGCAAGGGAGTTGACACGCCCCGCGGCGCCACTGAAGTCGGGTGTCCGCCCCGCGGCCGACCTGGCCGAGGAGCCGCCCGACCTGCCGACGGCACCAGGGGCGCCGATCGCGCCGGAGAGCGGGACGCCCCCCGCCTGCAGACGCGCCGCACCGTCGCCAGCGAGGGCACTGACCCGGCCCGCGGCATCCGGCGAGACGGCTCCGGCCTTGCCACCAGGACCGGTCAGCGCGGCGCCTTCCGTCGCGGCCGAGAGGCTGCCGGGCGCGGGAGCGCCCTTGGTGGCGGCGCTCAGCGAGGTCTTCGCATCGTCTCCCGGCAGACCGCCGGGCAGCGGTGCGCCGGCACGCTGTACCGCGGTGCCGGTGTCCGTCTGGCGCTGGGCGGCCTGGGCCTGTGTGCGGTTCAGCTGACGCTGCGCCGGGTCCCCCGCCGCGGTGGCGGTCTGCTGCCTGGTGGCGGCGGTCTGCCGCACCAGGCCCGCGCCGCTCGCGGACGGCCCCGCCACGGGCGGACCGCCACCGCTGCTGCGGCCCTTGAACGTGGGCACACCTTCGCCGCCCACGAAGCCGCGGCGGATGCGGTGGTTGGTGTTGAGCTTGTCTATCGCTTCCCTCGTTCCGGCGACCGCGACCAGGGCACCGGCGGCAAAGAAGTCCAGGATCATGTCGTTCTCCTAGGTCCGCGTGACGTCGGGGTCCGGGTAGTACCGGTCGTCGCCGCTGTAGGTGTAGTGCGGCTCGGGGGCGTCGTCCTCGTCCCCCTCGTACACGAGCACGTCCCGCAGGTTCTCGGCCTGGCGCGACTCCTCGATCACCTCGGCCTGACGCGACTCCGGCTCACGCACCTCGGCTTGGCGCTGCTCGTATTCACGCTCCCGAACCTCGGCCTGACGCTGCTCGGGCTCACGCTCCCGAACCTCCGCCTGACGCGACTCCGGCTCACGCTCCCGAACCTCGGCTTGGCGCTGCTCGTACTCACGCTCACGCACCTCCGCCTGACGCGACTCCGGCTCACGCTCCTCGGCCACGCCGACGGACCGCTGCTCGTACTCCCGGTCCTCGCCGTCCGTCGGGTCGTCGCCCGGGTCCTCGTCGACCGGCAGGTCGTTGCCCTCGGCGTCGTCCTTGTTGTCGAGTTTGCCGTCGTCGTCCCTGTCGCCGTACTCGCGCTCGAAGTCGTCGAGCTCGCCGTCGTCGTTGAGGTCGGCGTCGTCCTCGACGTACTGGTCGCCGTCCTTGACGCCGTTATTGTCGCCGTCGGCGTCCTCGTCGATGACATTGCCCTCGTCGTCGACGTTGGGGTTGTCGGCGTCGTCCCGCCGGGAGCGCTCGTCCGCGATGTCGGACGTCTCGCCGGTCTCCCGCTCCTGTTCCTTGGCGAGCTTCGCCTCGCGCTGGTCGATGAACTCGGAGGTCTCGGAGAGCAGTCGGCCGAGTTCGTCGACGGTCGCCTGGGCCATCTGCTCACTGTCGCGGTAGATCTGGGACGCCTCGACGAGGTCGTCGCCGAGCTGGTTCAGGAAATCGGCCAGCGCGGCGAGTTCCTCCAGGATGCTGTTGCGGGTGGAGTCGACGGTGGCCTTGAGCTCCATGGTGCCCGGAAAGGTCCCCCCGTCCACCTCAGGGATGTTGATGGACTCGACCCGGCTGCGGATCGCCCCCAGTCCGTCGCCTCCGGCCAGTTCCCGCAGATACCCGCCGAACGCCGCGAGATCCTGGGGTTCTACGGCGATGTCCACGCCTTTGGCCATGCTGTGTCACCTGCTTTCGTGATCCTGTCTCGGGCCGGACGCACCCCCCGCCCGTGGCGATGAAGGGGTCGCCACGGGCGGGGCGCCGGCGACGCCGCCGGGTGGGCGCAGTCAGCCCTGCAGCGCGCGGGCCGACATCTTGTCGCCGCCTCGGTAGGTCTCGACCACGCGCTCGACCGACTGCGCCGTCCTGTTCAGGAAGTCGTTCAGCTCACGCGCGGACTGGTCCCAGATCGCCTGCTGCTCGTTGTAGATCTCCTTGGGGCTCTCGCCGTCGGAGCCCTCGCTCTGCCAGCCGTCGAGCGTCTTGCGGATCTCCGTGTCGAGGGTGGTCAGCTGGTTGTTGAGCTGGGTGTTGACCTGCAGGAGCCGTTCGACGCAGGCCAGCATGGCTTCGTTGTCCGAGACGTATCCGTCTCCGTTGATGTCCGTGGGAGTGATGGCCATGGTGCGAACTCCTTCGATGTCCTGAGTGGTGGTGAGAGGTGGGGTCGGTCAGGGAGGTCGCGGCCGGATCAGATCTTGAATCCGCCCGAGCTGGACTCGAGCATCTTCTGCAGGTCGGTCATCTCCAGGTCCGTGTCCTGGTCGGTCCGGATCTGGACGCCGAGGACTTCTTCGAGCCGGGTCTCGATCTTCTCGAGGGCGGTCAGCATCGTCTGCATCTCCTCGTCGAAGCGGTCCATGATCCGGTCGAAGGTCTGCCGGGACTTCGAGGACCAGCTGCCCGCGAGCGCCGCGACCTCGCCCTGCACGGTCTGGTGCTCCTTGCGCAGGTCGTTGCCGGCGTCGGTGAGCACTTCGAGGCCTCGCTGCATCCCTGCGAAGTCGGCCGAGTTCTGGGACATGTCACTCTCCTGCTGTCTGCTCCCGGCCCCGTGCGGGGCTGCCGGAAGGATCGGGTGTGGCGGGGGTGTCCGGGGTTCCGGTCGGTGCCGCCGGGCCCTGCGCGGCAGTGCCCGGGTCGACGACGACGGGCCGTCTGGCCGCTTCGGGGTCCAGGACCGGCCCCGAGGGGACCAGGGCGAGGACCGGACTCGGCACGGGCACCGCGGCGGCGGTGTCGTAGCCGAGGGTCTGGGCGACTTGGGGCGTGGCAAGGGGGTACTTCACGCCCGAGTCGGTGATCAGGTAGAAGGTCGGCGTCCGGTCGCCGGCGGTGCCCTGCTCCTGGGCGAGGACACCGCGCCCGGCGGGCACGGCGACCCGGTCCGCGAGCGTGGTGCCGTTCGCAGAGGGCGCGGCAGCCGGCGCGACCCCGGCCGGGCCCGCCGCCTCCGGCCGTCCCGTCCGTACGGCGACGCGCACGGTCGAGGGGGCGGCGGCGTTCCTGCCCGGGGTCACCTCGACGCACGGGGTGGTGGTGCCGGTGCCGGGGTCGCCGACGGGCTTGGGCGGGACGGGCGGCAGTCCGCCGGCGTTGAGCTTCCTGTCGGTGATCGCGGTCTGGGCGACGGCCGCGGAGTTCACCCTGACGGCGACGGGGTTGCCGTCAGGGTAGGCGGCAGCCGTGCGCGGGTCCCCGAGCACGAGCGTGGCCTCCGTCCTGGTGAGCGGTGTGATGCCCGCCTTCCAGACCAGGAAGAAGTTGCCGTTGGCGTCGTCCTGCACCACCTGGCCGATGCGGGTCGCCACGCCGCCCACCGTGACGCCGGGGGTGCCACGGTCTGGCACGTCGTCCTGCTCCAGATCGGGTCCCGCGGCAAGGGAGTTGATCCAGGCGTCGCCGACCGGGAACGAGGTCACGTTGGCGAAGCCGAGTGCCGTGAGCGCATTGCGGCTGGTGGCCTCGAAGCGCCGGTCGGTCCAGGCCACGTACGTCCTGCCGTCGGAGCCTTCGACGCCGATCGCCTCGTTCACGCGCAGCGCCCGCAGCCCTTCGGGACGCCCGCCGACGTACGCGGTGACCACCGGTTTCGTACCGCCGTTTCCGTCGTCCACCGAGGTGGAGCAGACGGCCCAGGGACCGCGGTCCAGGCTCTTGGCGTCGGGCAGTCCTTCGGGGGCGCCGACGATGCCGACGGCCGGGCCGCGGGGAATCTCCTTGATGGCCTTGGCGGTGACGTTCTGCGGCTTGAGGGTGCGCTGTCCGGTGATCAGCAGTGCGGAGGAGTAGTTGGCCACCGGATGCAGCGCGCCGCCCAGATACAGGTACCGGGCGCCCTTGTCCTTGACGACGACGAGCGTGCCTTCCTTCTGGAACGCCTTGCTGCTGCCGGGCGAGATGAACCCGAAGGCCGCGAAGCCGCCCATGACGACCACGCCGATCATGGCGCCGGCCATGGTGCCGAGGCTGAACCGGCGCATCGGGGTCTCGGGCGCGTCCGGTTCGCCGCGCAGGAGTCCTGACTGGACCCTGCTGAGTGTGAAGAGATGGGCCTGGACCTGATCCCGGCGCGTCTGCATCTGGATCCACCTCGGGTCGTGGGTAGGGGAGTACGGGGGGCGCAGTCGGGGCGCGGCGCCCGGCCGGAAGGGGCCTACACCCCCTGGCTCAGCCGAAGAGGCCGTGGGCCCACTCGTAACCGCCCAGCACCGCGAGCAGCACCGGCAGCATGGACAGGCCGATCAGCAGCTCGCCGATCTCGGCCGCGCGGCCCCAGTAGGGCACCAGACGCCGGCCCGGCAGGATCTTCGCGCCCGCGAGCAGCAGTCCCGACATGACGACGAGGGCGAGCAGCGGACCGGCCAGCCGCAGGAGGGGCGGCAGCGAGGCGGCGAAGCCGACGGTCCATACGGCGAGGCCGAGTACGGCGGGCACCATCAGGGCGATGCGCTGCCCGGCCCCGATCAGCACCCGGCTGCGCAGCAGCAGCGCGACGCACGAGGCGGCGTACAGGGTCGCGGGCGCCCAGCCGCCGGCCGGCGCGAGGACGAGGAGGGAGCCCCCCGCCACCAGGCCGACCGCGGTGAACAGGGCCGTCATGTACTGGTCGGCGACGGCCGAGCGTTGCAGCAACCGCGGCGCGCGCACCGGCTCGATCTGGTCCTGCAGCTCCTCCGCGTTGGTGGGCAGGAGCGGCAGCCGCAGATCGGCGAGCCGGAACGAGGTCATCGGCACGGTGGCGTTGAAGACCAGCGCCACGACCAGGACCACGGCGGCCGACCGGGTGCGGTTCAACCCGCCCGCCAGCGACAGCAGTCCGCCGAGCGTCCCCGCGGCGGAGACGGTGAGCGCGGCGGAGTACGCGGGCAGCCAGCGGCTGACGGCTGCCATCCCCAGCAACGTCGTGGTGAGAGCCGCAGCGCCTGCGGCCAGTACCTGCGGTGCCTCTACACCGCTGCCCGGCACCTCCGCCGACAGATGTCCGGCGAGTGCCGCGAAGAGCACGGCGCCGAGGCCGAGCAGTCCGGCCGGTGCGGAGTCGTCGCCGACCCTGGCCACGAGCGCGCCCGCGAGAAGGAGGGTGAAGGCGATGCCACCGGAGGCGGCGGCCCGGGCGACGGCCGGCCCGTCGAGCCAGAGCACGGCCAGCGCCACGGCCAGGGTGCAGGCCATCAGGGAGAGGAGGAGCCACCGGGTCATGGAGTCGCGCCACCGGTCGGGGCGGCGGCGTACGCCGTCGGCGACGCCGGTGATCATGTCGTCGTAGTCGATGACGGGCAGTTCGGCCCTGCGGGGCCGCAGATGCAGGGTGTCGCCGTCGCGGATGGCGAGCGTCGCCAGGGTGCGCTCCTCGTCGAGCGGGGGCTCGCCGAGGCGCTGGAGCACCCAGCCGTCGTGGTCCACCCCGGTGTCCGCCAGATCCGGACCTGCGTAGGTCAACAGGGTCGGAAGCAGGTCGTACAGCGGGACGTCCGACGGTACGGCGACCTCGAGTGACGACACGGGCGTCACGAGCATCAACCGGCACAGATCGTTGGTCACGTTGGTGGTCACGCCGGATGTCACGGCACGTCCCGGGAACCGGTTCAGAGCGGATCCAAGGGAAACCGGAACGAGCGGGAATTCAGGATTCCCGGCCGGTGCATTGATCCGGCCGCGTTCTTTCCCCGTGCCTCATCTCTGCACAACACGTGCAAGAAACCGATGGGAGGCCAGGGTGTCCACCGTGCTCTTTCGCCGCCCGCCGCGGCGCTCGGCTCCGCAGCTGCCGCGCGGCGAGCTGACCATACAGCCGCCGCCGACACTGCCCGAGCTGGAGCCCGGCGGCTTCCAAGCCGTCATGGGCTTCCTGCCCATGCTCATGAGCTTCGGCTCGATGGGCATGATGTTCGTCATCCCCGGAATCAACGCGGGCATCCGCTACGTCATGGTCGCCGCCATGGGCATCTCCGGTGTGCTGATGCTCATCATGAATCTGATGAAGGGCCCACTGGAGCGCAAGCGGAAGCTGCGCGGTGAGCGTCGCGGCTATCTGCGCTACCTGGCACAGACCCGCAAGCAGGTGCGCAAGGCCGCCGACCAGCAGCGCCGCTACCAGTTCTGGCAGTTCCCCGAGCCGGACGGGCTGTGGTCCGTCGCGATGAGCAAGCGGCTGTGGGAGCGCAGGGCGAGCCACCCCGACTTCGGCGAGGTCCGCATCGGGACCGGCGTGCAAGCCCTCGGGCTGCGTCTGGTCCCGCCGCAGTCCGCGCCGGTGGAGGACCTG
Source organism: Streptomyces sp. NPDC001514 (assembly GCF_053597075.1). NCBI lineage: Bacteria > Bacillati > Actinomycetota > Actinomycetes > Kitasatosporales > Streptomycetaceae > Streptomyces > Streptomyces sp. NPDC001514. The sequence goes on along the minus strand of NZ_JBSFHO010000017.1, from coordinate 75,595 downwards.
GAGCCGGTGAGCAGTCATGCGCTGCGCCGGTTCGTGGAGGCGTACGGCAAGGTCCCTCAGACGCCCGCCTCGGTGTATCTGCGCGGCTTCGCCCATCTGATCCTGGAGGGCGACAAGGACGCGGCCCGTGCCCTCGTACGCGCCGTGGTCGCCGGACTCGCCACCTTCCACTCGCCCGAGGACCTGCGGATCGGCGTTCTGACCAAGGGCCGGGAGGCCGAGGAGTGGGAGTGGACGAAGTGGCTGCCGCACACCATGCACGCGCGGCAGACGGACGCGGCGGGCCCGGTGCGGCTGATCACCGACGACTTCGGCAGGCTGGAGGAGCTGCTCGGCGGTGACGAGCTGCGCGAACGGCCCGGGTACGAGCCGAATTCGGAGATCTCGGCCGACGAGCCCTTCCTGGTGATCGTCGTCGACGGCGCCGAGCTGCCGGCCGGCGTGCAGGCCGTCTCCAGCGGATATCGCAACGGCATCGTCATCGACCTCGCCGACGCCCTGCCCAAGCGCGACAACCGCTATGTCCTCCGGCTCCAGGTGTCCGAGGAGAAGGTCGAGCGGATCACCAGGACCGAGGCGGGCGCCGAGGTCCGTACCGAGATCTGCCGCCCGGACTCGCTGTCCCCGGGCCGCTGCGCCAAGCTGGCGCGGCTGATCTCCGCGTACCGCATCGGTGGCGCCCGGGACGCCTCCGAGCCGACGGCCACCGACTTCGAGCTGCCGACGCTGCTCGGTGTCGGCGACGCCAAGCGGCTGGATCCGGCGGTGAGCTGGCGGCCCCGCTCGATCTGGGACCAGTTGCGCATCCCGATCGGGATCAGCGAGCACGGCGAGCCGGTCGAGCTGGACATCAAGGAGTCGGCACGGAACGGCATGGGCCCGCACGGCATCCTGATCGGTGCCACCGGCTCCGGAAAGTCCGAGCTGCTGCGCACCCTGGTCCTCGGTCTCGCGATGACGCACTCCTCCGAGGCCCTGAACTTCGTCCTCGTCGACTTCAAGGGCGGCGCGACGTTCCTCGGTCTCGACAAGCTGCCGCACACCTCGGCGGTCATCACCAACCTGTCGGACGAGCTTCCGCTGGTGGACCGTATGCAGGAGGCCCTGCAGTCGGAGATGAACCGCCGCCAGGAGCTGCTGCGCGCCGCGGGCAACTACAGCTCGGTCTTCGACTACGAGAAGGCCCGTGCTGCCGGTGCGCCGCTCGATCCGCTGCCTTCGCTCTTCATCGTCGTCGACGAGTTCAGCGAACTGCTCTCCCAGAAGCGGGAGTTCATCGACACCTTCGCGATGATCGGACGTCTGGGCCGCTCGCTCGCGGTGCATCTGCTGCTCGCCTCGCAGCGCCTGGAGGAGGGCAAGATCCAGGCCCTGCAGTCGCATCTGTCGTACCGCATCGGTCTGCGCACCTTCTCGGCGAGCGAGTCCCGTGCCGTGCTCGGCGTGCCCGACGCGCACAACCTGCCCTCGGCCCCGGGCCACGGCTTCATCAAGACCGGTACGGACACGCTGACCCGCTTCCGTGCCGCGTACGTCTCCGGTGCCTACCGCTCCACCGCGACACGCGGCGCCCGCCGGCAGGCGGTCATCGAACAGCAGGTGGTGCCGTTCACCTCGCAGTACATCGAGCCGAGGATTCTGCAGCCGGCCGGGGCACCGGTCGTGGAGGAGCCGGAGGAGACCACCGAGACGATGATGGACGTCATCGTGAGCCGGCTGGTCGGCCAGGGTCCGCCGGCGCACAAGGTGTGGCTGCCGCCGCTCGACGAGCCACCCACGCTCGACCAACTGCTGCCGGAGCTCGGCGAGACCGAGCTGGGTCTCACCACCGCGGGCTGGGACCGGCGGGGCAAGCTCCTCGTACCCGTCGGCCTGGTCGACAAGCCGCTGGAGCAGCTGCGCGACCCCATGGTCGCCGATCTGTCCGGCGGTGACGGCAACATCGCGATCGTCGGTGCCACGCAGAGCGGCAAGTCCACGGCCGTCCGTACGCTCGTGACGGCGCTCGCCCTCACCCACACCCCGCGCGAAGCCCAGTTCTACTGCCTGGACTTCGGCGGCGGCTCGCTCGCCTCGCTGCGCGGCCTGCCGCACGTCGGCTCGGTCGCGGGCCGCCTCGACGTGGACCGCGTGACCCGGACCGTCAACGAGATCAGCGGACTTCTCGACACCCGCGAGGAGCTGTTCCGCCGGCACGGCGTGGAGTCGATGGCCGAATACCGCAAGGCGCGCGCCGCCGGGCGCTTCCGCGAGGAGGACCCGTACGGCGATGTCTTCCTCGTCATCGACGGCTGGGTCACCTTCCGCTCCGACTTCGACAAGCTGGAGGAGAAGATCCAGGAGATCGCGCAGCGCGGGCTCGGCTACGGCGTGCACCTGATCATCGCGTCCGGCCGCTGGATGGACTTCCGGGCGTGGCTGCGGGATGTGATGGGGACGCGGTTCGAGCTGAAGCTCGGCGAGGCGATGGACTCGGACATCAGCTCCAAGGCGCAGGCCCTGGTGCCGAAGGCGCCCGGGCGCGGTCTGACCCCGGACCGGCTGCACTCGCTGTTCGGTGTGCCGCGCATCGACGGCGTGGAAAGCGCCGAAGGGCTCGCAGAGGCGCACCGCGATCTGGTCGACGCGGTCGCCAAGGCCTGGCACGGTCCGGTCGCGCCGCAGATCAAACTGCTGCCCTCGATGCTGCACGTCGCCGAACTTCCGCCGGTGGGCGGCGACCTGCGGACGGCGATCGGCGTGGAGGAGAACGGGCTGCGCCCGCAGTTCCACGACTTCGAGCAGACCCCGCACCTGTTCGTCGTCGGCGAGGAGCAGACCGGCAAGACCAACGTCCTCAAGCTGGTCGGCAAGGCCGTCGCCGAGCGCTACACGCCGGCCGAGGCGCGCGTGATCGTCGCGGACACCAGCCGCAATCTGTACGACGCCGTGCCCGAGGAGTACCGCCTCGGCTACCACGTCCAGGGCGCGACCCTCGGCGCCATGCTGAAGGAGGCGACGGTCTCGATCGGCAAGCGGGTGCCGGGTGCGGACATCACTCCGGACCGGCTGCCGAAGCGGGACTGGTGGGAAGGCCCGAGGCTGTACGTCCTCGTCGACGACTACGACCTGCTGGCGACGGGCTCGGTCGGCTCGCCGCTGGCCTCGCTCGTCGACCTGATCCCGTACGGCGCGGAGATCGGCCTCCACATCGTGGTCGCCCGCAGCTCGTCCAACGCGATGCGGGGCATGAGCGATCCGGCGCTGCGGAGGATGATCGAGGTCGGCACACCGTCGCTGCTGTTCTCGTGCGGCCGTGAGGAGGGCACGTTCCTCGCGGGGGCGTCGCCGAAGAAGCTCCCTGTGGGGCGCGCCCAGCTCGTGACGCGCCGGGGCGCGCCGCTGCTGGTGCAGACGGCGCTGGTGGGCGTCGGCGTCGGCGTCGGCGACGCCGGCCCGGAGGGCTGAACCCCAACGCCACGTCGGCGGCCCCCGCCCGGGAGGTGCTTCCCGGGCGGGGGCCGTTGCGTGTGCGGGGTGGCGCGCGGCTGCCTGCGGCGCTACTCCGCTCCCCGCCCCTTCCCCAGGGTCCTGCGGACGGCTCGGCGGGGTGCTCGGGACCGGCGGGTGGGTCGGTGTGCCCGTGCTCGAACGCCGGACGGGCTGAGTGTGGGCGGTACGGTCCCGTGGACCCGGGTGTCCGTCCTCAAACGCCGGACGGGCTTGAAGGGCGCCCCACGCCCCCGTGGCGGCCACGGCGTAGGGGGAGAGGGACCGGGGCGGAGCCCCGATATGCAGCCTCGCCGGGGATTGAGGCGCGCGGGTCCGGGGGCGGAGCCCCCCCCGCAGAACGGGGGGCTGGGGCGGAGCCCCACCCGGGGTCCGGGGCGGAGCCGCCCACGCGGCGGAGCCGCAAATCGACACTGCGGGAAGGGGCGGGGTGGGGGAAGAAACACGACTGTGCGGCCGCCCGTCGGGACGGCCGCACAGACAGGGGCAGGCCCGGTCAGGGCCTGCGGGCCCCCACCCGGGCCACCAGGATTCCCGTCGCTCCCAGCGCCACCAGGCCCGCCAGGCCAAGGAGGAACCAGAGCGCTCCGGAGCCGGGGGCGGGGCCGGCGGGCCCGGCGGCTGCCGCGGGCGCCTGGGGCCGTGCCCCGGAAGGCGGGGCCGCTGACGGCGGCTGGGACACCGGCCGCGGAGAGGACGCCGCGCGCGCCTCCCCCGGCAGCACCGCCGTCACCGCCAGATACGGGTTCACCACCCCCCACCCCACCTGCGGATCCGGCAGCCGCTTCGCCGGACGGTCCGCCGTCGCCTCGATGCGCCTGATCACCTGGTCCACCGTCAGGTGCGGGTGGCGTGCCCGCACCAGCGCGGCGGTGCCCGCGACATACGGCGTCGCGAAGCTCGTGCCCTGGTCGACCTTGTAGCCCGGGCCACCGGTGCCGAGGCTGAGGATGTCCTCGCCCGGCGCGGCGATGTCCACGAACTCGCCGCTCCGGGAGAAGCCCGCCGGCTGGTCGTCACGGCCGACCGCGGCCACGGCCAGCACGCCCGGGTACGCGGCCGGGAAGCTGACGCCCGCCGTCCGCAGACCCGGCTGCTCCTCGTTGCCCGCGGAGGTGACGATCAGCACGTCCTCGGCGACGGCGTGCTGCACGGCCGCGTCCAGTTCCTTGCTGCGCACCGGCGAGTTGACGGAGACGTTCACGACCGAGGCACCGGAATCGACCGCCGCGCGGATCGCCTTCGCCATGCCGTTGGCGGTGCCGTCCTCACCGTCCGTGGTCTGCCGCACCGGCAGGATCCGGACGCCAGGGGCCACTCCCGCGAACTTCAGGCCGCCGGCCGGCTTCGCGGCGATGATCCCGGCCACGAAGGTTCCGTGGCCGACGCAGTCCGTGTCACCGCGGCCGCTCGTGCCGACGACGTCCTGACCGCGCAGCACCTGACCCTTCAGCTGCGGCACGCTGCCGTCCACGCCGGAGTCCACGACCGCCACCGTCTGTCCTTCGCCCAAGGTGAGGTTCCAGACCTTCTGGAAGTCCAGCCTCGCCTGGGACCAGGGCAGATCGGGCGTGGTCCGCACCGCCCTGGGGGCACACTCGGCCGCGGCCGCCGACGGGACGGGCAGCACGGCCGCGTACACGAGGGACGTTCCCACGAAGAGCGACGCGGCCCTACGCATGGCCGTGTCCGAGTACGGCGAGCAGCTCGTCCTCGGCCGGCGTCGGCGCGAGGTTCAGGACGTTCGCACTGCCCGGCACGACGAACGCCGTCGTGCGCTTGGGCAGCATCGGGAGCAACCGCAGGGCCGCGCGTGGGAGTTCGTACGCGGCGCATGCTTCCCGGGCCAGCGGCAGCGTGAGCCGGGGCACGAGCAGCGCGTCGTACCGGCGCAGCATCTCCGTGCGGTCGTTCGGCGTCTTCGGGTGGATGCTCACGCCGAGCTGCCAGGCACCGAGGTCGGCGCGTGGAGCGCCGCTGGTGCCGGTGAACTCGTCGACGATCGCGACCGGTCGCATCGGGCTGCCGGGCGGCGGTGTCGTGCCTCCCGGCAGATTGATGACCAGGTGGCGCGGATCGGTGCCCGCGGCCCGCATCAGCGCTGCCCATGCCTGCGGCTGCGGGGTGCGCACATGCACGAGGACACCGGCTGCAAGGAGCCGGAAGACCAGGAGTCCGGCCTGGTCGCGGGGGACGAAGACACCGAGACGCACGGGGTCGCGCCGCAGCAGCGGAACGGTCGCCGGCCGACCGTCCTGCCAGGCGCCGAGGACGAATCCGGCTCCGCGCAGGACGAGTTCCGCCGGAACCGGCGAGGCGCCGTCGTGCACGCGGCCGCCCACGGAGCGGCCGAGCGGCAGCGTGGCGAGCAGGCCGGTCGCCTGGTCGCCGTCGAGACGTTCGAGCCGGAGCCCCTGCTGGGCGGCGGCCGGCGGCAGGGCGCTCTCGGCCTGGGGTGCCGCTCCCGACGTGCGGACGAGTGCGGTGCAGCCGCCGCCGGGCGTGAGGGTCACCGAGAGGCTCGTGGCGCGGGCCGGGAAGGAGGCCAGGAGGTCCTGGAGCCCGGGGAGGCCGCTCGCGGCGGCCTTGAAGTCCTTCACCCAGTAGGTGACGTGCCCGGTGCCGAGCGAGTGCCAGGACGTCCAGGTCTCCGCGGCGACGGGACTGCCGCCGTCCGTGTCGTCCGCGTGCCGCAGTCCGGCGGCCGCGGCCAGTGCCTCGGCCGCCTCCTCCTCGTCGAGGACGCGGGCGCGCAGTCCCGCGTCGTCCAGCAGCGCCACGGTCCGCACGGCGCCCCGGCGCAGGGCGCGCCTGATGCCGGGCTCGCCGCCGCCCCGGGCGGCCACGGCCTCGGGGCAGGCGGCCTCGTCGAGGCGCAGCGCCACCCACACGTTCTGCCGCAGCGGTGTGAGGTCCCTGTTCAGCTCCTGGTAAGCGGCCGCGGCGAGCGGCGACGCGGCCTCGTCGCCCGCCGGCGCGGTGACGTTGTGGACGACGATCTGCACGGAGGCGTACGCGATGTCGTCGACCCGGAGCAGGGAACCGAAGGCGGCCGGCAGCAGGGCCGCCCCCGCGTCCTGGTCCGACGGCTCGACGGCGACGAGCACCACCCACGCGGCTCCGTCGTGCACGATGCCGAGAGGGGTACGGCTGCGGCCTTCGGCCCGCGCCACGGAGAGCTCGGGCAGCACCGACCTGAGCGGTGCGAGCGGTGAGGTCTCGCCGCCGCCGCGCACCTTGCGCCGGGAGCGGAACCGCATCCGGGTGAGCACCCAGTCGTACAGCCAGCGCTGCTGGACGCGCAGCACGGTGGCGGCGAACAGCGGCACCGCGAGCGCGAGGACCGCGGGCCTCAGCCCGACCGGGCCCAGTACCGCGACGGCCGTCAGTGCCGCGATCGCCTCCCAGGCGATCAGATGTCCGAGCCCCACGCCGAGCAGCGGCTTGCTCCGCCCTCGTGTCCGCACGGGCAGGTCCGCCGCTTGATCGCGTCGCTGTCCGGCCGTGCGCTCTGCCACCGCACTCATCCCTGTCCCATCCCTCCGGTCGGGCCCCTTTCGCAGGGCCTCCGCGCCGGGGGTCGTCCCAGCGCGTACGCATGAGGCACGGACGCCGGAGCCGGTGCGCTCAACGGTCCGTGGCAGCCGCCGTCGGGCGTGGGGGCCTGAACCCCGTCAGGGCGGCACGCGTGGTGCCTTTCCGTACAGGCTTCCGGTCTGTACGGGTTTCCGACCTCGCCCGCACCGCAGGGCGAATCCCCGCACCGGAGGACGATGTCAGTGGACGGCACAGTGGGAACGGCAGGCGCAGCGCGCACCGTCAGCAGCCCTTCGGCGAGGACGACAGCGGAACCTACGGGTCCGCGCCCCGAGCAGTCGCCGTCGACCGGAAACGGGTGGGCCACGCGGTCACCCGGCACCCCGGGCACGACGGCCCCGGCCCGTAGCGCTACGGACGGCGCGGACGGCGCACCCGGCACCCCGGGCACGGCTCGCACGGCGCGCAGCGCTACAGGTGCCGCTGCGAGCGCCGCGCGGTCTTGGGGATCGCGTATCGACGCCGCCATCGCCGCGGCCACCCGTCACGCGATCGCCGGTCAGCTGCCCAACGGCTCCTGGGCCGAGGCCCCGTGTGCGGGGACGGCCGAGACCGCTCTGGCCTCGCTCGCGCTGAGCGGTGTGCCGGATGCGGCCGCCCAGGAGGCCGCGCGCCGGTCCCGGCAGTGGCTGCGGGAGCGGGGACCGCGGCCGGGCTCGGCCACCGTCACGGACTTCGAGTCGGCGTTGGGTTCGCTGGCGCTGCGGGACGGGCGGCCCGTGCGGGTCGGGCCCGATCGTCCGCTCGCGCTGCTGCTGCAGACGGTCGCCGTGCACGCCGACCGTGCCGTCGAGGGCGGCCTTCCGCTGTCCGGGCTGCGAACCGCCCTCGCCCGTGCGGCCGGTGACGCCGAGCCGTTCACGGCCACGGCGTTCCACGCCGCGCTCGCCCTGTTCGAGGCGCCGGGCGGCGACCATGCCACCGTGCGCCGTGCGGTGCGGCAGATCGTCGCGGCGCAGCGCGAAGACGGTTCCGTCAACGGCAGTCCGCTCACCACGGCCCTGGCCCTGCTCGCCCTCCAGGCCGCGGCGGCCGGAAGCCCCGCATGGCGGCGCGCCCGGGCCTGTCTGCTGCGCACCCAGCGGCAGGACGGCAGTTGGGCGCCGTCACCGCTCGACGTACGTGCCACGGCGGTCATGGTGCTCGCCTTCCGGGGACTGCCTGAGTTCGATGCGGGGGCCCTGCCGCGTGGGCTCGCCTGGCTGAGCGCGCGGCGGGGCGAGGACGGCGGCTGGCCGGCGGACGCCGGGGGGCCGACGGACCCCTGGTCCACTGCCCTGGTGCTGGCGGCGCTGGACGCCTCCGGCACCGCAGCGTCCCTCATCGGTCTGCCGGACCAGGGGCTCGGTGGACAGGGCGGCGCGGTCCCGACGGCGGCGTCACCCGCCGGTGCCGGGATGCGGCTGGCCGCTCTGCTGCGGGACCCGGCCGCGACCGAGGACGAAGTGCTGCCGCTCATCGGCCGCCTGCTCGACTCGCAGGGGGCGGACGGACGTTGGGGAGGGACACTCGCCGTTGCCACTGCGGGCCGCGCACTGCCGACCCACTGCCGCATGCACACCCAGGCAGCGGTGGTGTGGGGTCTGAGGTCCGCGCCGACCGGAATGACGGGTTACGCGGGCCCCTGGCCCGGCTCGTCCAGCAGATCTTCCTCGGTGAACAGCGTCAGCATCGAGGGAACCTCCGCGATGTCGAGATAGGCCGCCCGGCACTCGGCGCACTGCCCGAGATGCGCGGAGACCAGTGCGTCATCGGCAGGGTCGAGCGCGCCCATCACGTACGCACCGAGCTGCAGCTCCACGTGCGCGCCTCCGTGGGGCGGGACCGTACGGGGTCCCGTCTCGTCACCTGTCACCCGTTCATGATGCGGGCAACGCTCAGTCATCACAAGGCGGTTCCGGAGCCCGTACCGTCACGTACAGCGATCAGATGCCGGGGCGAAGGGGCTCAGCGGCGCCGTGCACCGCCAGGCGCGGCGTCGCCGGCGGCGGGCCCGGTCGTGCGGTAGGACTCCACGCGGGGGCGGGCGGGCCCTCCCTGCGGCACCTGGTCCGTCACCACCCAGTACAGGACGTCCGCGGTCCGCTCGCGCCCGCCGATGAGGCGCGCCTTCAGCCACAGCCCGGTCCCGGCGCCCGCCAGCAGCATGCCGCCCGCGGCCGGAACGGCGAACGAACTCCCGACGGCCCCGGCAAAGGCGAGCAGCAGCCACCAGCGGTACGCGCGGCGCCAGTTGCGCAGGGTCACGGCACGGTCCTGGAGGAAGTCGCCCTTGGCGGCCCTGGTGGCAGCCGCCTCCAGCGCCCGGTGGCGGCCCTGCCTGGTGAGCGCCACGAAAGCGGCCGCGACGAGGAACAGTGCGGCGCCCGCGTACAGCCCGATCCGACGCCCCGTCAGCCCTTCCGGCACCAGTCCGGTGCCGACCGCGATGATGCCGAGCCACACCATCGGGGCCGCCCCCGCCCGTACGATCACCGCCACCCGCGCCAGTGTCCGGCCTCCGCGCCCCACGTCCGTACTCCCTTCGCGTCCACGGTCCTTCGGGCGCGGAGGGTAGTGGGCAATTCTGAGGAGCAGCTGAGAAACGCAAGACCGGTCGGCACGGGGGGTGTCCCTAGGGGCCGCTAGTCCACGAAGAGGCCGCGCTCCGCCGCCCGTGCGTCGAACTCCTCCAGGCGAGACTGCGCGTCCGGCAGGTCGTCGCACATCGCCTCCAGCAGCACCCGCCCCAGCAGCATCGGCGCGCAGGCCGTGTCGAAGGCGAGGCCCGTGCCGACCGCTGCGGGGATCAGCAGGTCGCTGTGGGCGGCGACCGGGGCGAAGGCCGAGTCGGCGACCGTGACGACGGTCAGCCCGGCCCCGTGGGCGTACGCCAGCGCCTCCACGACCTCCTTCGGGTGGCGCGGCAGGGCGAAGCAGAGCAGCGCGCTCGCGCCCGCGCGGCGGGCGGCGTCGATGCGGTCGGCGAGCATCGTGCCGCCCTCGTCGAGGAGGCGTACGTCCGGGTGGACCTTGCCCGCGAAGTACGCGAAGCCGCGGGCCTGGGACGAGGCGGCGCGCAGGCCGAGGACCGGGAGGGGGCGGGAGGCGGCGAGGACCCGGCCGGCCCGTTCGACGGGGGCCGGGTCCGCGAGCATCTCGGCGAGGTGCCGCAGGTTCTCGATCTCTGCGTGGACGGCCTGCTGGTACTCGTTGAACGTGTCCTTGTCCGCGGCCGGTTCGACGGGCGCTACCTCGCGCAGATGGCGGCGCAGCGCCGGGTAGCCGTCGAAGCCGAGCGCGACGGCGAACCGGGTGACGGAGGGCTGGCTGACCCCCGCGAGCTCGGCCAGTTCGACGCTGGACAGGAACGCCACATCGCCGGCGCGGCGCACCATGCAGTGGGCGATTCGGCGCTGGGTGGGGGTGAGCCGGTGCCCCTCGAACAGCTGCTGCAGTCGTGCGGCAGGGCTGTTGTGGTTCTCGCTCATGTCATCCCCCTCATTCAGCCACTTGGAACTCTGCATGACCTTATACACGTCGGGCAAGGGACGGCCGACGTTGCCGAGGGTCCGGGCGACAGGGGGGCCAGCCCCACTGACACCCTCGCCCGCGCTCCCTACCGTGGACCGCATGGAAGCCCGCGACCAGGAGCTCACGAAGGAGCTCGACGCCACCCTGCACGCCCGGCGCGAACTGGGCACCGAGTACGAGTCCGCGCTGATCGAGTCCTTCCTGGAGAAGGTCGAGCAGCGCATGGACGCCACCGTGGACCGCCGTGTGCGGCGCCATCTGGCCGAGCAGCAGACGGCCGCCGCCAGGGGCGGGCGCCCAGGGCAGCCGGGTGACGGCTTCGGGAGCTTCGCCGAGCGGTTCGGCTTCGCGATGTTCTCGACCGTCCTCGCGGTCCCGCTCTCGGCGATCGGCGTGGTCAACGCCGGCATCGACGGCCTGCTCGTCACCTGGGCCGGCATCGTCGGGGTGCACGCGTTCAGCGGCCGGATGCGGCTCGGCCGCCGTGGGAAGCCCGTATCGGACTGGGAGGACTGAGAGCCCGGGTCCGGGGGGAGGGGGCGCTCGATTCGGCCGCAGCTTCGCACAAGTGGTACGAGCGCGACACGTTGGCGCAGCACACGCTTAACACGCGTCCGGCACATTGAGGGGTGTCGGCGTCAAGGACCTCCGGAGCGGCTCCCGGACCTCCATGGACGCCCGGACGCGGAGTCGGCCCTGACCCGGACCGCGTCCCTCGCGGGGACCGCCGTCGTCCCGCCCCCCGGGTCACCCGGGGGTGCGGCGGTCCCCGCGCACCACATCTCCCGCGGCGCGGTTACTTGGTCCCGGTCCTGGCCAGGAACGACAGCAGGTCCTGACGGCTCACGACACCCGTGGGCTTGCCCTCGACCAGCACGATCGCCGCGTCCGCCTGACCGAGCACCGACATCAGGTCGCCGACCGGCTCACCGGAGCCGACCTGCGGCAGCGGCGGGCTCATGTGCTTCTCCAGCGGGTCGTTCAGCGACGCCCGCTGCGTGAACAGCGCGTCCAGCAGCTCCCGCTCCACGACCGAGCCGATGACCTCGGCGGCCATGACGTCCGGGTGCCCGGCGCCCGGCTTGACGATCGGCATCTGCGAGACGCCGTACTCGCGCAGGACGTCGATGGCCTGGCCGACCGTCTCCTCGGGGTGCATGTGCACCAGCGACGGCAGCGCGCCCTCCTTGTGCTGCAGCACCTCGCCGACCCGCGGCTCGTCGCCGGCCTGCTCCAGGAAGCCGTAGTCGTTCATCCACTCGTCGTTGAAGATCTTCGACAGATAGCCGCGACCGCTGTCCGGGAGCAGCACGACCACGACGTCGTCCGGGCCGAGCCCCTCGGCCACGCGCAGCGCCGCGACGACCGCCATGCCGCAGGAGCCGCCGACCAGCAGGCCCTCCTCCTTGGCGAGGCGGCGGGTCATCTGGAAGGAGTCCTTGTCGGACACGGCGACGATCTCGTCGGTGACGGTCGGGTCGTAGGCGGTGGGCCAGAAGTCCTCACCGACGCCCTCGACGAGGTACGGCCGGCCGGAACCGCCGGAATACACGGACCCCTCGGGGTCGGCGCCGACGATGCGCACCTTGCCGCCGCTGACCTCCTTCAGATAGCGACCGGTGCCGGAGATGGTGCCGCCGGTGCCGACGCCTGCGACGAAATGGGTGATTTTCCCCTCGGTCTGTTCCCACAGTTCGGGACCGGTTGTCTCGTAATGCGACCGCGGGTTGTTGGGGTTGGAGTACTGGTCGGGCTTCCATGCGCCCGGCGTCTCACGTACGAGCCGGTCGGAGACGTTGTAGTACGAGTCCGGGTGCTCGGGGTCGACGGCCGTCGGGCAGACGACGACCTCGGCACCGTAGGCGCGCAGCACATTGATCTTGTCAGTGGACACCTTGTCAGGGCAGACGAAGATGCACTTGTAGCCCTTCTGCTGGGCCACGATGGCCAGGCCAACGCCCGTGTTGCCGCTCGTCGGCTCGACGATCGTGCCGCCCGGCTTGAGCTCGCCGCTCTGCTCGGCGGCCTCGATCATGCGCAGGGCGATGCGGTCCTTCACCGAACCGCCGGGGTTGAAGTACTCGACCTTGGCGAGCACCGTCGCCTGAATGCCCGCGGTCACGCTGTTGAGCTTCACCAGCGGGGTATTGCCAACCAGACTGATCATCGAGTCGTGGAATTGCACCGTAAGTCTCCGGGATCTCCGTAGTGGTTCCGTCAGCGTATGCCGTACCGGGGCGAGATTGGGCGACGGTCGTTACGGGGCAGTTAGCTCTTGGACGACTGCACGGCTACGCGGAGGTGGCTGGGACTGTGTCGAGGGCGAGGGTGGCGCGGCGCATCGCGGCAGGTGCGGCATACGGCGGCGGCGGAATCGGCCTGCTCGGAGTGGCGGCCGTGGGTGTGGTGCTGGCCGAGGTGCAGCTGGCGAAGAGGTCGGTCGGCGGTGGCACCGCCCCGCTCCCACCCACCCCTGAGGGGCTGTACGGGACGGCGTCGTACGGCCCGTCGAACCCGCTGCGGCTCGTCCTCCTGGGGGACTCGACGGCGGTCGGCCAGGGGGTGCGGCGAGCCGGGCAGACGCCGGGTGCGCTGCTGGCGTCGGGACTTGCGGCGGTGGCCGAGCAGCCGGTGGACCTGCGGATCGTGGCGGAGCCCGGGGCCAGGTCGGACGACCTGGAGCGGCAGGTCGGCCTGGCGCTGCTGGATCCGGCGCGGGTGCCGGACGTCTGCGTGGTCATGGTCGGCGCGAACGATGTCACGCACCGGATGCCGCCGACGCAGTCGGTGCGCTATCTGTCCGCGGCGGTGCGCAGGCTGCGCACGGTGGGCGCGGAGGTGGTGGTGGGCACCTGCCCTGATCTCGGCACGATCGAGCCGGTGTACCAGCCGCTGCGCTGGCTGGCCCGCCGGGTCTCGCGGCAGCTCGCGGCGGCGCAGACGATCGGGGTGGTGGAGCAGGGCGGCCGTACGGTCTCGCTCGGCGACCTGCTGGGCCCGGAGTTCGCGGCGAACCCGCGGGAGATGTTCGGCGTGGACAACTACCACCCCTCGGCGGAGGGCTATGCGACGGCGGCGATGGCGGTCCTGCCGACGTTGTGCGCGGCGCTCGGCCTGTGGCCGGAGACGGACCGGCTGGACGCCGACCGCGACGAGGGCATGCTGCCGGTGGCGAAGGCCGCGGTGGAGGCGGCCGCGGAGGCGGGCACCGAGGTCACGGGCGCCCGGGCGCCCTGGGCCCTCCTCAAGCACCGCAGGCGCCGCCGCCTCCCGGCCCCGGTGGCCCCGGAGCCCGCGCCCTCGGCGACCCAGCGCGCCGAGATCCACGGGTCCGACTGACCGTCCCGGGGGCGGGGGCCACCCGGTCCCCACCGGCGGGCCCGGGGCCGGGTGCACCCGGCCCCGTCCGGCGACCCCGGGCGTCCGTCCCCGAGCGCAGGACGGACTCCGCAGGCCTGGCCGTAAGCGAGCGCTTAGAAAAGAGGCCCGCATCACACGGTCCGTACGGTGACCCGAGCGATACGTAGGGGTAACTTCCAGACAGTCCTCCCTGACCGCCGCACATCCCCTCTGGAGCCGTGATGCCCGAAGCCGTGATCGTCTCTGCCGCCCGCTCCCCCATCGGCCGGGCCTTCAAGGGCTCGCTCAAGGACCTGCGGCCGGACGACCTGACCGCGACCATCATCCAGGCCGCGCTCGCCAAGGTCCCCGAGCTCGACCCGAAGGACATCGACGACCTGATGCTCGGCTGCGGCCTGCCCGGCGGCGAGCAGGGGCACAACCTGGGCCGCATCGTCGCCGTGCAGATGGGGATGGACCACCTCCCCGGCTGCACGATCACGCGCTACTGCTCCTCCTCCCTCCAGACCTCCCGCATGGCGCTGCACGCCATCAAGGCCGGCGAGGGCGACGTCTTCATCTCGGCCGGTGTCGAGATGGTGTCCCGCTCCGTGAAGGGCACCTCCGACGGCCTGCCCGACACCCACAACCCGCTCTTCGCCGAGGCCGAGACGCGTACCGCCGCCGTGGCCGCGAGCGAGGGCACGAGCTGGCACGACCCGCGTGAGGACGGCCTGATCCCGGACGCGTACATCGCGATGGGCCAGACCGCCGAGAACCTGGCCCGCCTCAAGGGCGTCACCCGCCAGGACATGGACGAGTTCGGCGTACGGTCCCAGAACCTCGCCGAGGAGGCCATCAAGAACGGCTTCTGGGAGCGCGAGATCACCCCCGTGACCCTCCCGGACGGCACGGTCGTCAGCAAGGACGACGGCCCGCGGGCCGGCGTCACCCTGGAGGGCGTCCAGGGCCTGAAGCCGGTCTTCCGCCCCGACGGCCTGGTCACCGCCGCCAACTGCTGCCCGCTCAACGACGGCGCCGCCGCCCTCGTGATCATGTCCGACACCAAGGCGCGGGAGCTGGGCCTGACCCCGTTGGCCCGGATCGTCTCCACCGGTGTCTCCGGCCTCTCCCCCGAGATCATGGGATACGGCCCGGTCGAGGCGAGCAAGCAGGCGCTGAAGCGCGCCGGGCTGACCATCGGCGACATCGACCTGGTCGAGATCAACGAGGCGTTCGCGGCCCAGGTCATCCCGTCCTACCGCGACCTGGACATCCCGCTGGACAAGCTGAACGTCAACGGCGGCGCGATCGCCGTGGGCCACCCCTTCGGCATGACCGGCGCCCGCATCACCGGCACGCTGATCAACGGCCTGCAGTTCCACGACAAGCAGTTCGGTCTGGAGACCATGTGCGTCGGCGGTGGCCAGGGCATGGCCATGGTGATCGAGCGCCTCAGCTGACGTCGCGGTCACCGGCCCCGACGCACGGCCCCGGCCGCGTCGGGGCCGCTGACCTGCCCGATCGGGCGGATCACCCTCCCGCAGCAAGGGCTTTCTCAATCCCCTCGCGTCCCAGCCGTGACCGAATCTCCCCCAGGATGTGACCTATCTCCTGGGGGAGAGGCATTCCCGCAGGTCAGACCAGATCTTGGGCTAAACATCCAGCCCAAAGTCCTGTCCTTTTCGTGACGTAATGCACTGACACCTGGCATCGGCTCACGACAAGCTGATGTAGTAAGTCGGGGAATCCATTGAAACCGGGAGTACGTCAGTGAGCGCCATGTCCCTCGCCCTGCTGCTGACGACGGCCGCTGCCACGGCCGTCGGCGCCGCTGCCCTGCACGCCGCTCACGGGCTGCGCAAGCAGGTCACGGCCCTGCGTACGGAGCTGGCCGCCGCCATCGGCGCCGGTACCGGCTCCTTCGCCGCAGCCGTCCCTCATGCCCGCACCGCCCCCGCCGACGAGATACGCACCGCCGTCGCCGAGGCCCTCGCCGAGGAGCGCGAGCGCGAGCTGGCCGAGGCGCGCGCCTTCTGGGCCGCGCAGGAGGCCCGCGACGCCGCGGACGCGCCGACGCTGCTCGGTGGCTCGGGCGGCTTCGGTGACGACCTGCCTCCGCTGTTCATACCGCGCCAGGCCGACTTCGCCGGGCTCGAGGCGATGGACCTGGAGGCCGTCGAGGCCCTCGACGAGCTCGACAGGCTGGCCGGTCTGGCCGAGGTCGCCGAGGTCGCGGAGGTCGCTGAACCGCCCGCCGAGTTCGCCGACGAGTCCAACGAGCTCGCCGCCGCCCGCCGGCGGCACCCCTCGCACCCGGACTTCGTCCCCGTCCAGACACCCGTGGTCACCGATCACGAGCGCACCGTGGCCCGGCTGGAGGAGCTCGCCGAGACCGGCACGGCCCTCACCGATGTACGGCCCGGCCCGCTGGGCACCCTTGATGTGTACGTCTTCGCCGACGGCACGACGCTGTGTATGACGCCGGGCCACCGGGAGACCGCCGAGCGGCTCGCCGAGGCGCTGCGGGCCGGCAAGGCGCCGGTCCTGCTGGGCGGCTCGGGTGTGTCGGGCGCGTACGCCCTGACGTTCTCGTGCGGCTCCGACGAGAACGTCTACATCCTCGCGGACCGCATCATCGCCTCGCTCTAGGCGCTCTCGCTCCAGGCGCCCTCGTTCCAGGCACCTCGGCTCCAGGCGCATCGCGCCGGCCTCGCTGCCGGGCCGGAGCGTCGCCACAGCGACGCTCCCCGGAGGCGCCCCCAATACGCTCCAAGGCGCCCCCAGGCGTATCGAGCCGCACTGCAGAGACGGGCTGCTGGTCGGGCTGCAGCACCGGCTACAGAGACGCCCTCAGCCGCTGCCCCGCCTCCTCCACGAACCTCACGGCCTCGCCCAGCTCCTCCGGCGAGGCCGTCGCCATGCGCAAGGCCTCGGCCAAATCCGTCCCCGCGACGATCAGTTGGTCCGCGACCGCGAAGATACCCGCGTCGGGCATGATCCACGGCTCGTCGTCCGGGGTCTCGATCCGCTGGGCCCGCAGCGCCAACTCCCTGGCCAGCGCCAGCCCTTCGGCCGCCGCGCCACGCTGCAGCCGGCTCTGCGGCGCAGCCCGCAGCCGGTCGGCGATCCGCTCCACCGCGGCGGTCAGAGGTGTCGTATCAAGCACGTCGCGACCCTACGCGCCGGTGCGGGACTGTTGCCAATACGCGAACACTCAGGCACGGTGACGTGAAGGACCACACGCGCAAAGCGTCCGGAGGCGCCGATGTCCCAAGTCTTCTCCGAAGAGACCCACCGCAATCTGCTCTCCCGCATCCCTCATTGCACCGGTCGTGAAGTGGCCGACTGGCTGCGCACCGTAGAGGAAGGCCCCTCTCTCTTCCGCTTCGAGGAGAAGGTCAGCTGGCTCCGGAGCGAACACAACCTCGCGTACGGACATGCGAAAGCGATCATCCATGAGTACGACCTGAGGCGGGCGGCGCGAAAGCTGCTCTAGGACGTCCAGGACGTGCATCCGACAACGGGAAGGGCCCGCCCGGCAGTGCCGGAACGGGCCCTTCGTCGTCAGTCGTCAGTCGTCAGTCGTCGGTCACGACCGGTGGAGGCGTCAGTCGTCGCCCTGCAGGATCGACAGCAGACGCAGCATCTCCAGGTAGATCCACACCAGCGTCATGGTGAGGCCGAAGGCCGCCAGCCAGGACTCCTCGCGCGGAGCGCCGTAGGCGATGCCGTCCTCGACCTGCTTGAAGTCCAGGGCGAGGAAGCAGGCACCGAGGATGATGCCGATGACACCGAACAGGATGCCGAGGCCACCGCTGCGGAAGCCGAGGCCGTCACCGCCGCCGAAGACGGCGAACAGCAGGTTGACCGCCATCAGCAGCATGAAGCCCATCGCGGCCGCCATCACGAAGCCGTAGAAACGGCGCGTGACGCGGATCCAGCGCATCTTGTACGCGATCAGCACGCCGGCGAAGACCGCCATGGTGCCGAGCACGGCCTGGGCGACCACGCCGTCGGCGATGTACGTCGAGACGGCGCTGGAGATGACACCGAGGAAGACGCCCTCGAACGCGGCGTACGCCAGGATCAGCGCGGGCGAGGCCTTGCGCTTGAAGGACTGGACGAGCGCCAGCACGAACGCCACCAGCGCTGCGCCGACGGCGATGCCGTACGACTTGCTGATGTTCGCGGGGTCGACGGGAAGGAGCACCCACGACAGGACGGCCGTGAGCACGACCGTGCCGAGCGTCATGGCGGTACGCGCCACGACGTCGTCGATCGTCATCACATTGGTGCGGGCGGGCGCCTGCGGCGGGGCACCCAGCTGGGCGTCCGCCGGAGCGTAGGGGTTGGTGGCGTACGGGTTGCCGGCGCCCTGGGCGTACGGGTTGGTTCCGACGGCGGGGCCCCCGGCCTGCGGCGCGGTGTTGAAGCCCGCGTGGCCGTTGTCGCGGCTGAACCCCCGTCGCGAGAAGACCGGGTTGCTGCTCCTCATCTCACTCCTCCATGGCCACCCTGCGCGGCCTTCCCACAAGAGTAATGCGAGGGCAAAGAGGTCGGCCTAGTGCTGAGGGAGGATCTTTCCTGGATCGTGACGGGACGGTCACCCTCCTGGACCTGGCGGTCCTTCCCGCGGACACCCGGCGCGCCCGGCGCGGCGTCCGTGGACCAGCAGGCCCCCAGAGCCGTGCGCTGATGCAGGACCGCCCGCCCGCGCGGACCGTGCCGTCCGCCCCGCGCGGACCGTGCCGTCCGCACCGGCTCCCCGTCGGGTCCGGGCCGAAGGCGCGAGCAAGCGTTAAGTATTCAACGAATTCCCGCTCGCGCCACCGGCCGCAGACGTGCCCGGAGCCGGACTCGAACCGGCACGGCCCGAAGGCCAGCGAGGTTTAAGCTCGCCGTGTCTGCATTCCACCATCCGGGCTTGGCGCGCGGCTCCGCGTTGGCACCTGAGCCTATCCGGGCAGATCCCCCGAACAGCCGAACGCCCGACCCGATGTTGTCTTATTTTATTGACTTCTGAGGGTGCATCAGCCCAGGTAACCGGCAGTTTTCACCTGGCGTTACCCGGCCCGTGCACGACCGGAACGGTGCCCGGGAATGACGGAAAGTCGCCGCCGCAGGCGCGATCGCGTCCCCGAGGCGGCCCCAGGGGCGCCGTCATCCCAAAGGAGGACGGGCGGGCAACGCCGTCAGACCCAAGAGGGCCTCGGGAACGGGCACCGGGACGGACGATCCGGCGGCGGGCGGGCAGCACGATGGGGTGGTCCCTGAAGAACGCCGTGACAGGAGAGTCGTCTCGTGACCACCACCCCCACCGCCCACCGCGCCACCGCGGTGGCCGCCCGCGCCATGGATCTGTCCAAGGTCTACGGACAGGGTGAGACCCAGGTGGTCGCCCTCGACCGGGTCACCGTGGACTTCCGGCAGGGCGAGTTCACCGCGATCATGGGGCCTTCGGGCTCCGGCAAGTCCACGCTCATGCACTGCGTCGCCGGTCTCGACAGCTTCAGCAGCGGCTCCGCACGGATCGGGGAGACCGAGCTCGGTTCGCTCAAGGACAAGCAGCTGACGCAGCTGCGCCGGGACAAGATCGGGTTCATCTTCCAGGCGTTCAACCTGCTGCCGACGCTGACGGCACTCGAGAACATCACGCTGCCGATGGACATCGCGGGCCGCAAGCCCGACAAGCAGTGGCTGCAGCAGGTCATCGACATGGTCGGGCTGTCCGCGCGGCTCGGTCACCGGCCGGCCCAGCTGTCCGGCGGTCAGCAGCAGCGCGTCGCCGTCGCCCGCGCGCTCGCGTCCCGGCCCGAGATCATCTTCGGTGACGAGCCGACCGGAAACCTTGACTCCCGCTCCGGCGCCGAAGTCCTCGGCTTCCTGCGCAACTCGGTACGGGAGCTGGGGCAGACCGTCGTCATCGTGACGCACGACCCCGTGGCCGCCTCGTACGCGGACCGCGTCATCTTCCTCGCGGACGGCCGGATCGTGGACGAGATGCTCGCCCCCACGGCGGACGGCGTACTGGACCGCATGAAGGCGTTCGACGCCAAGGGCCGGACCAGCTGACCGACGGCCTCACCGAAGACTTCCGGCCCTCACCTCAGGACTGACACACCATGTTCCGTACTGCCTTGCGCAATGTGCTCGCGCACAAGGCCAGGCTGCTGATGACCGTACTCGCCGTGATGCTCGGCGTGGCGTTCGTCTCCGGCACCCTGGTCTTCGCCGACACCCTCTCCAACGCCTTCCGCAACCAGTCGGCGAAGAGCTATGACAACGTCGCCGTCGCCATCACCTCGTACGCCGACCCGGACGACCCCAAGGCAGAGCCCGGCCTCTCCCGGGAGACCCTCGACAAGGTCTCCGCGGTGGACGGCGTCACCGCCGCGTACGGCCGCGTCAACGGCTTCGCCGGGGTCGCCGACCCCGACGGGAAACTGATCGGCGTCGGCTGGTCGAACAAGGGCTCCAACTTCGCCCCCGGCAAGGACGGCAAGGACCCCGCCTACACATTCACCGACGGCTCGGGCCCGGTGAAGGACGATCAGATCGCCCTGGACAAGGAGTCCGCGGCCAAGGGCAAGTACCAGGTCGGCGACCGGGTCCGGGTCGCGACCAACGGGCCGGTGAAGGAGTACACCCTCAGTGGTGTGTTCACCACCGAGGACGGCGCCGTGAACGCCGGCGGCAGCCTGGTGCTCTTCGACACCGAGGTCGCCCAGAAGCAGTACCTCAAGCCGGGCTACTTCGAGGACATCACCGTCACCGCCGCCCCCGGCGCCGACGACGCGAAGATCCTGGACGCGGTCGAGCCGCTGCTGCCGGACGCCGCCGAAGCCCGGACCGGCCAGGCGCTCGCCGAGGAGCAGGCGAAGCAGATCGAGGAGGGTCTGGGCTCTCTGAAGCAGGTCCTGCTCGGCTTCGCGGGCATCGCGCTCTTCGTCGGGATCTTCCTGATCTCCAACACCTTCACGATGCTGGTCGCCCAGCGCACGAAGGAGATCGCGCTGATGCGCGCCGTCGGTGCGTCACGCAAGCAGATCACCCGCTCGGTGCTCGCCGAGGCCGCGGTGGTCGGCCTGGTCGCGTCGGTGATCGGCTTCGTCCTCGGCATCGGGCTGGCGACCGGTCTGCGGTCCGGAATGGCCGCGTTCGACATGAAGATTCCGGACGGCCCGCTGGTCCTCTCGGCCACGCCGGTGATCGCCGCGCTCTCCGTCGGTGTGCTGATCACGATGTTCGCCGCCTGGCTGCCCGGCCGCCGGGCAGCGAAGATCCCGCCGGTGGCGGCGATGAGCAGCGTCCACGCGGTGGCCACCACCAAGTCGCTGGTGCTGCGCAACTCCATCGGAGCGGTCATCACCGGCCTCGGCGCTGCCGGGATCGTGGCGGGTGCCTCCACCGGCGGCGACGACGGCCGGATCCTGATCGGGGCGGGCGCGTTCTTCGCGCTGATCGGTGTGATCATTCTGATCCCGCTTCTGTCCCGGCCCGTCATCGCGCTCGTCCGTCCGCTGCTCGTGGGCCCCTTCGGGGTGTCCGGCAAGCTGGCCGGCCAGAACGCGGTCCGCAATCCGCGCCGTACCGGCGCCACCGCCTCGGCGCTGGCGATCGGCCTGACGCTGGTGACCGGCCTGACGGTGCTCGGCGTCACGGTGGGCACGGCCATCGACAAGATGACCACGGACAACATCAAGGCCGACTACATGGTCTCGATGGCGAACGGCGGGCAACTCGACCAGTCCTCACTGACGGCGCTGGAGAAGGCCAAGGGCGTCACCGCGGTCTCGCCGCAGCAGTCCGTCTACTTCGAGCTCGGGAACGAGGACTACGTGTCCGCGTCGGCGGTCACGCCGGGCGACATCGAGCAGGTCCTGAACGTCGAGGTCGTCAGCGGCAGCATCGATTCGCTCGCCAAGGGCCAGATCGCGGTTGCCGAGAAGACGGCCAAGAGCAAGGGCTGGAAGACCGGCGACAGCGTCTCCGTCACCTTCAACGACAAGAAGAAGGACACGCTGACGGTCGGTGCCGTCTTCAAGGACAGCGAGTTCCTCTCTCCCGTCCTCGTCGACACGAAGGTGACGAACCCGCACGAGGTGAAGCCGTACATCCCGCAGATCTTCGTGAAGATGGACGGCGGCCAGACCTCGGCGAACGAGAAGGTCCTCATCGACGCGCTGGGCGACAACCCCGCGATCACCGTCATGGACCAGCAGGACATCCGCAACGAGTTCGGCGGCGTCATCAACACTCTGCTGAACATCATGTACGGCCTGCTGGCGATGGCCCTGATCATCGCGGTGCTGGGCGTCGTCAACACCCTCGCGATGTCGGTCTTCGAACGGCAGCAGGAGATCGGCATGCTGCGCGCGATCGGTCTGGACCGGCGGCGGGTGAAGCGGATGGTCCGGCTGGAGGCCGTGGTCATCTCGGTCTTCGGCGCGGTGATCGGCATCGGCCTCGGCTCGTTCCTCGGCTGGGCGATCGGCGAGACGTTCGCGGACAAGATCCCGGGCTACGCGCTGGTCCTGCCCTGGGACCGGATCGGGATCTTCCTGGTCCTCGCCGGACTGGTCGGCGTGCTGGCCGCGCTGTGGCCGGCCCGAACCGCCGCGAAGCTGAACATGCTGAACGCGATCAAGACCGAGTAACCGCGGTCGGGAATCGAAGGGCCGGGCCTCCCCCAACGGGGGAAGCCCGGCCCTTCGGCCTGCGCCGGGATCAACGACTCCCGGGCTCACTCCACTTGCGTGCCCGCAGGGGCATCCCGGAAGCGCCCGCTTCCGGGGTCTTCACCGCCAGGATCTGGTTCACCCCGATCCTGTTCCGCTCGAAGGACACGGCGGACGCGGCCATGTACAGCCGCCAGATCCGTGCCCGTCCCGGTGAGATCTGCCGCACCGCGCGCTGCCATGCGGACTCCAGATTGGTCACCCACGCCCGCAGGGTGCGGGCGTAGTGCTCGCGGATCGACTCCACGTCCCGGGCCTCGAATCCGGCCTCCTCCAGGATCGACAGGGTCCTGCCGAGCGGTGCCAGTTCCCCGTCCGGGAAGACGTACGCGTCGATGAAGTCGTCCACGCGGTAGGCCGCTTCGTCCGGCGCGGGACGGCGGGCGATCTGGTGGTTCAGCAGCCGGCCGCCGGGCTTCAGGAGCCCGTACAGGACGTCGGCGTACTCCCGGTACTGCTCGGAGCCGACGTGCTCGGCCATACCGATGGACGAAACCGCGTCGTACGGCCCGTCCTTGACGTCCCGGTAGTCCTGGACGCGGAGCTCGATGCGGTCGGTCAGGCCCTCCTCGGCGATGCGCTTGCGGGCGTACGCGGCCTGCTCGCGCGACAGGGTGATGCCGGTGACCTGGGCGCCGTACTCCTTGGCCGCATGGATCGCCATCGAGCCCCAGCCGCAGCCCACGTCCAGCAGCCGGTCGCCCTCCTTCAGCGCGAGCTTGCGGCAGATGAGGTCGAGCTTGTCGCGCTGGGCGTCCTCCAGGGTCCCTCCGTCCCCCCCGTCCCCGTCGTCCCCGTCGTCCCAGTAGGCGCACGAGTAGACCATGGACGGGCCGAGCACCAGCTCGTAGAAGTCGTTGCCCACGTCGTAGTGGTGACTGATCGCCTGCCGGTCCCGGACCCTGGTGTGCAGGGGACCGTGGCGCCTGCGGACCTCCTCGGCGGGCGGGGGCAGCGGCAGCCAGACCCGCGGCCCGGCGAGCTCGAGCAGCTCCCTCGCCGCGGCGCGCAGCCGTGGATCGCGTACGGGATGGAACCCCGGCCCCTCGTCGGGGCCGCGGTCCCAGATCAGCCCGGCGAGCCGGTCGAGGGCCTCGTACAGATCCCCCTCGACGTCGAGCTCCCCGGCCACCCAGCCACGGGCCAGACCGAGTTCACCGGGCTTCCAGAGCAGCCGGCGCAGGGCGCGCCGGTGCCGGACGACGAGGACGGGTCCATCGGGGGGCCCTGCTTCGCTTCCGTCCCAGGCGCGGATACGGACCGGGGGCGGCGCCCCCAGCAGGGTCTCGGCGAGAGTGGTGAGCCGCGAAGCGGCATCGGCCATGGCGCACACCTCCGTGATGACGGTTTCCGGAAATGCCCAACACCACGTAAACACCGTCGGCGTTCCGATGCAGTCCCCTGAGCACGCAAATGGACGGCAAAGTGGATGTCTTCACCATCTTTCACGGTCC
Organism: Streptomyces sp. NPDC001514; assembly: GCF_053597075.1. Lineage (NCBI taxonomy): Bacteria > Bacillati > Actinomycetota > Actinomycetes > Kitasatosporales > Streptomycetaceae > Streptomyces > Streptomyces sp. NPDC001514. The sequence continues at coordinate 51,462 of NZ_JBSFHO010000017.1, read as the reverse complement.
TTCACGGCATTTGACGGCCTTGGACGGTGCACGGGAACGCCGAAGGGGCCGTCCGCACCACGGATGGCGGACGACCCCTTCGGGGTAATGCGAGGTACTTCGGGATACTTCGGGACTACTGCAGCGGGCTCAGGAGGCGTTGGCCTTCTCCGGGGCGGGCTTGGCCGCCGCCGGGGCCGGCTTCGCGGCCTCGTAGAACTCCTCGCGCGGCGACTCGATCGCACCGAGCGAGACGACCTCGCGCTTGAGGAACATCGCGAGCGTCCAGTCGGCGAAGATTCGGATCTTGCGGTTCCAGGTCGGCATGGCCATGCCGTGGTAGCTACGGTGCATGTACCAGGCGAGACGGCCCTTGAGCTTGATCTTCACCTTGCCCATGACGATCATCGCAACGCCCTTGTGCAGGCCGAGACCGGCGACCGCACCCTTGTTGGCGTGGCTGTACTCCTTCTGCGGGAAGCCCCGCATACCGGAGATCACGTTGTCGCCGAGGACCTTCGCCTGGCGCAGCGCGTGCTGGGCGTTCGGCGGGCACCAGGCGTTCTCGACACCGGCGCGGCGCGAGGCCATGTCCGGGACCTGGGCGTTGTCGCCCGCGGCCCAGATGTGGTCGGTGCCCTGCACCTGGAGGGTGGCGGCGGTGTCCACGTGGCCGCGGGGGCCGAGCGGGAGGCCGTAGCGGGCGAGCGCCGGGTTCGGCTTCACACCGGCGGTCCACACGATGGTGTTGGAGTCGACCTCCAGGCCGTTCTTCAGCACCACGTGGCCGTCGACGCAGGAGTCCATCGAGGTGTTGAGGTAGATCTCGATACCCCGGGCCTCGAGGTGCTCCTTGCCGTACTTGCCGAGCTTCGGGCCGACCTCGGGAAGGATCTTGTCGGCGGCGTCGACGAGGACGAAACGCATGTCCTCGCGCTTGACGCTCTTGTAGTACTTGGCCGCGTCGCGGGCCAGGTCCTCGACCTCACCGATGGTCTCCGCGCCGGCGAAGCCGCCGCCCACGAAGACGAAGGTCAGCGCCTTGCGGCGGACCTCCTCGTCGGTCGTCGAGTCGGCCTTGTCGAGCTGCTCGAGTATGTGGTTGCGCAGGCCGATGGCCTCCTCGATGCCCTTCATACCGATGCCCTGCTCGGCGAGGCCGGGGATCGGGAAGGTGCGGGAGACCGCGCCGAGCGCGATCACCAGGTAGTCGAAGGGCAGCTCATAGGCCTCACCGACGAGCGGCGAGATCGTGGCGACCTTGCGGTCCTGGTCGATGGTGGTGACCCGGCCGGTGAGTACCTCGGCCTTGGGCAGCACGCGTCGCAGCGGGACGACGACGTGCCGCGGCGAGATGCTGCCGGCGGCGGCTTCGGGGAGGAAGGGCTGGTACGTCATGTACGACCGCGGGTCGACGACCGTGACGGTCGCCTCCCCGTACCGCATCTTCTTCAGAATGCGACGAGCTGCGTACAGGCCTACGTACCCACCGCCTACTACGAGGATCCTGGGACGCTCCGTGGTGCTCATGCCATCGAGTATCCACCCCCCTAGGAGGGGTCGCTCGTGAGCCCCTTCACAAGCACCTTCGAACCCTCTGCTACACTCCGCCGCCCACGTGACCGAGGTCATGGCGCGGTCAGGGAACCACAATGTAACGGCGAACGTTGTCAAGGCCGTCTGAGCTGGCCCCATCCGGCGCAATGAAGGTGAACCACTGCCCTGTTCCACGTGTACGTAGCGCGGCCGGCGCATGCCGGACCGTGGGCGCTCAGGCCGAGTTGGACACAAAAGCAGGCCCGGAGGGCCGTCGAAGGGCACTTTCGACGGCCAGCCGGGCCCTTTTCCTTGTGAAGAACTTCACGAAGTTTTTTGCCACGGGACCGCGCTAGGCGATCGACCAGGCGATTCCGTCCAGAATGTCGTGCTCGCTGACCACGACCTCATCGATGCCGATGCGCTCCATGATCTCCAGCAGGACCAGCGCCCCGGCGGCGATCACATCCACCCGGCCCGGGTGGATCACGGGGATGCCGGCACGCTCGTCGTGCGTGGAGGAGAGCAGCCGCCGGGTCACCTCGGCGACCTGCTCCCGCGAGATCCGCGAGTGGTGGATGACGGAGGAGTCGTACTCCTCGAGGCCCAGCGCGATCGCGGCGACCGTCGTCACCGAACCGGCCAGACCGACCAGGGTCTGCGCCTCGCGGATCGGCACGGTCTCCTCTGCGAGGTCGAGCGCGGCGGCGATGTCGGCGCGGACGGCGGCGGCCTCGGCGGGCGCCGGCGGATCGCTGTGGATGTGCCGCTCGGTCAGCCGTACGCAGCCGATGTCCACGGAGCGGGCGGCCTCCACGTGCTCGTGGCCGACGACGAACTCGGTCGAGCCGCCGCCGATGTCCACGACCAGGCGCTCCTCATGGCCGGGCAGCTCCTTGGTGGCACCGGTGAAGGAGAACTCGGCCTCCTGGTCCCCGCTGATCACCTCCGGCTCCACGCCCAGGATGTCGAGGACGCCGCGCACGAACTCGTCACGGTTCTCGGCGTCACGGGACGCGGACGTGGCGACGAAGCGGATCCTCTCGGCGCCGTGGGCCTTGATGGCCTCGGCGTACTCGCGGCAGGCGGCGAAGGTCCTCTCCAGCGCCTCGGGGGCGAGGCGGCCGGTGCGGTCGACGCCCTGGCCGAGGCGGACGATGGTCATCCGGCGGTCGAGCTCGGTCAGTTCCCCGGTGGCAGGGTCGGCGTCGGCGACGAGCAGACGGATGGAGTTGGTGCCGCAGTCGACGGCGGCGACGCGGGTCATGGTGGCTCCTTGGTGTGGTGACCGGTTTACCGTCCGGGCGGCCCGGGCGTCCGCCCTCGAACGGCGGCCGGGCTGAAAGCGTGCCCGGCACCGCGAGGGGCGGGGGAACTGTCAGGCTTCGTCCGCGCCGGGCGAGACGCAGGGCCCCTTCGCCCACCACTCCGGCAGCATCGCGATCGCCTCGTCGCCGAGAGGATTCACCCCCGGCCCCGCCGCGAGCGAGTGGCCGACCAGGACGTGGAGGCACTTCACACGGTCCGGCATGCCGCCCGCGCTCGGGAAGCCCTTCAGCTCCTCGATCGCGTCGCGGCGCGCGATGTAGTCCTCGTGCGCCGCCCGGTACGCCGCCGCCAGCTCGGGGTCGGTCTTCAGGCGCTCCGTCATCTCCTTCATGACGCCGTTCGCCTCCAGCGTGCCGATCGCGGACGCCGCCCGCGGGCAGGTCAGGTAGTACAGCGTCGGGAACGGCGTGCCGTCCTCCAGCCGCGGGGCCGTCTCGACCACGTCCGGGTTGCCGCAGGGACAGCGGTGGGCGATCGCGCGCAGGCCACGCGGCGGGCGGCCGAGCTGCTCCTGGAACGCGGCGATGTCCGCCTCGGTGGGCGGGGTGTGCTCGGTCGTGGGAGGGGGCGTGTCCATGTGTATGTGTCCGTACGTCTCTTCGTTCGTTTTCGTTACTTGGCTAGCGGCCCGCGTCGGCGTGGTCGACGCCGTCCCACACGTTCGAGTACCAGGGCCGGTCGGTGCCGCCCTCCTCGGAGCGGGGCTGCTCACCGGCCCGCGGGTCGATCACGGTGTAGGCGGTCTCGCCCGGCAGGACCATGTGCAGATGCTCGCGCGCCAGGCGCTTGATGTACGCGTCGTCCTGGAGCCGCGCCTTCTCGTCGCGCAGCCGCTCCACACGTTCGCGGGCCGCGTCGGCCAGCCGCTCCTGCTCGGCGATGTCGTTCCGCTGCGACACGTACTGCCGCATCGGGTACGCGAGCGCGACGATCAGCGAGCAGACCACCAGGGCGAGGAAGGCCGCCCGGCCGGTGAGCCGGGAGCGGCGGGCCTGGCGGCGGTTCTGCGAGCGGTAGACGCGGGCGGCGGTCTGCTCGCCGAGCAGCCGCAGTCGGGTCGCGGTGGAGAACCGGTCCCGGGCCATGTGCGCGCCTCCCCTTTACGTACGTACGTCCCCGCACACGGTACGGGACCGGGTGCGGGGACGTACGGAAGCGGGGGTGTCAGCCCTTGAACCGCGGGAACGCCGAGCGGCCCGCGTACACCGCGGCGTCGTCGAGGATCTCCTCGATGCGCAGCAGCTGGTTGTACTTGGCGACGCGCTCGGAGCGGGCCGGGGCGCCGGTCTTGATCTGGCCGCAGTTGGTGGCGACGGCCAGGTCGGCGATGGTGACGTCCTCGGTCTCGCCGGAGCGGTGGGACATCATGCACTTGAAGCCGTTGCGCTGGGCCAGCTCGACGGCGTCCAGGGTCTCGGTCAGCGAACCGATCTGGTTGACCTTGACCAGCAGCGCGTTCGCGGCGCCGTCCTCGATGCCGCGGGCGAGGCGCTCCGGGTTGGTGACGAACAAGTCGTCGCCGACCAGCTGCACCTTGGCGCCGAGCTTGTCGGTGATGACCTTCCAGCCGGCCCAGTCGTCCTCGAACAGCGGGTCCTCGATGGAGACGAGCGGGTACGCGGAGACGAGCTCCTCGTAGTACTCGGTCATCTCGGCGGCCGAGCGCTCCTTGCCCTCGAAGAGGTACTTGCCGTCCTTGTAGAACTCGGAGGCGGCGACGTCGAGCGCGAGGGCGATGTCCTTGCCGGGCGCGTAACCGGCCTGCTTGATGGCCTCGAGGATGAGGTCGAGGGCGTCGCGGTTGGAGTTCAGGTTCGGGGCGAAGCCGCCCTCGTCGCCGAGACCCGTGGAGAGGCCGCGCTCCTTCAGGACCTTCTTGAGGGTGTGGTAGACCTCGGTGCCCCAGCGCAGTGCCTCGGAGAAGGACTCCGCACCGATCGGGGCGATCATGAACTCCTGGATGTCCACGTTGGAGTCGGCGTGCGAGCCGCCGTTCAGGATGTTCATCATCGGCACCGGCAGGAGGTGCGCGTTCGGGCCGCCCAGGTAGCGGAAGAGGGGGAGGTCCGAGGCCTCGGAGGCGGCGTGGGCGACGGCCAGGGAGACGCCGAGGATGGCGTTGGCGCCGAGGGACCCCTTGTTGTCGGTGGCGTCGAGGTCGAACATCGCCTGGTCGATCAGGCGCTGCTCGGTGGCGTCGTAGCCGACGAGCTCGGGGCCGATCTGCTCGATGACGGCGAGGACGGCCTTCTCCACGCCCTTGCCCATGTAGCGGTTCTGGTCTCCGTCACGGAGCTCAATGGCCTCGAACGCACCGGTGGAGGCGCCGGAGGGCACGGCAGCACGGCCGGTGCTGCCATCGTCGAGGCCGACCTCGACCTCGACCGTGGGGTTGCCTCGGGAGTCCAGGATTTCCCGGGCTACGACGACGTCGATGGACGGCACGAGCATCTCCTTCTGGGATGTGACGCTAGATGTGACGCATGCAGTGCAGGGTCGCTTCGGCCTTGCGACATGAGCCTATCCGGCCCGGGGGCATCGGCCAGCCGGTGCCCGCCTCGTGGGACGAAAAAGGGTACGGAACAGACAGAAACCCCGGCCCGGCGCATACGGGGGAAGGGTGCGCCGGGCCGGGGGGCCGGGGGGGGACGGGGATGCGTGCGGCCGGTGGTCCGCCGGGTCCACCGGACTGCGGGAGCTCGGTGGTCCGCCGGGTCCACCGGGCTACGGGAGCCCCTGGGTGCGACTACGGAAGTCCCGGGGGCCGGGTCGGGGAGCCCCGGTCCCGGGATCGGTCCCGGAGTCGGGTCGTCAGCTCAGGTGGAGCTTCTGGCCCGGGTTGATGACGTCCGCGTCGTCGATGACGTCCTTGTTCAGGTCGAACAGCTTCTTCCAGCCGCCCTTGACCTTCTCGGCCTCGGCGATCTTGCTGAGCGTGTCGCCGGCCTTGACCGTGTACTCACCGTCGCCCTTCTTGACCGGGGCGGCCGGGCGGGCGGAGCGGGTCGTCGGGACCTCGGCGCGCTTCGGGGCCGGGGCGGGGGTCTCGGCCTTGGGCGCGGCGGGCTTCGGGGCGGCCTCGGCGGCGCCACCGGTGTACGCGGCGTTGGACAGGCCCACGCCGCAGTGCGGCCACGCGCCCTTGCCCTGGCCGGCCAGGACCTTCTCGGCGATCGTGATCTGCTGGGCCTTCGAGGCCTGGTCGGCGGTGGCGGCGTACGCCGTGCCGCCGTACGCGGCCCAGGTGGAGGCCGTGAACTGCAGACCGCCGTAGAAGCCGTTGCCCGTATTGATGGACCAGTTGCCGCCGGACTCGCACTGGGCGACCGCGTCCCACTCGGAGGCGGTGGCGGCGGACGCCGTGCCGGCCGCCACGAGCGGCGCGGCGATCACGGCACCGGTGACACCGGCGAGCGCGACGAGACGGGTGGCTTTGGACGGGCGACGGTGCTTGCCCTTGCCGGAAAGCAGCATGGAGTTTTCCCCTCACCGACGCCTACGAGGTGAGCTGTCGGGTTCGGGCCAAGTGAGTTGCCCGGCCGCGCGACCTGCGCGCGGCTTCACCCCAAGCCGTGACCGTCCCTCATCGGGCGGACGCGGCACTTACCTTGGGTCCCCCGCTCCTGCCTACGGCGCTTGACGCGACGACTGTTCCCTTCGACCGACGGCAGGATTCGGCGTGACGGTCGACGGGGCCCGCGATGGCGAACGGTTCAGACCGTAAACGCACTTCTCCCCGATGTTCAAAGACGAACATCGGGGAGAAATCACCCTTAACCGCCGCGGACAGATGTCCGTTTTCGCAGGTGAGAGGCGGGATGACCGGACTTGGCAGGCGCAACGCGTCAGTTGACGGGAAGAGACCCATATCTCACTTGCACAGAAGTGGACATAAGCACTCGAAGCGCTTCCGGCGCGCTACCTCACTACTTCTCCAACTGCTCCTTCTCCAGGCCCTGATCGAGGCCCAGGTCGAGGCTCTGGCCAGGGAGGATGAGGTCGGGGTCGGAGCCGACGGTCTCCTGGTTCGCCTCGTACAGCGCGGGCCAGCCGCCCGGCACCTCGTTCGCGTCCGCTATCGCCCACAGGTTGTCGCCGGGGCGGACGGTGTACTCATCTGCCGCAGCAGCACCGTCTCGTGCCGATGCGTCATCTCGTGAGGCATGACGACCAGATTCACGCTCATTGACCGAATTGCCCGCCTCATCCTCATTGGTGGCGGGGGCGCCGCGGTGCTTGCCGGAGCCGTCCTCGACACCGGCGTCGGCCCCGTCGCCGTTGGCCACATCCTGGGTGGGGGCGGTCGACTCGGGGGTGGCGGACGGCTCGGCGGACGTCTTGCCCGAGTCCTGCCCGGAGGCGCCCTGGGACTGCGCGGGCGCGGGCGAGGCCGAGGGCGACGTCACGGCGTCGGCCCCGTCGCCGAACGACGGCGGGTCCACCTCGTCGTCCTGCGAGCCGGTCGTGTCGCTCTTGGCGGTGCCGGGCGTCACACCCGGGTCGGCCTTGCCCCCGCCGGCCGCGAGGCCGGTGATCACGGCGCAGCTCGGCCACGCCGTCGGACCCTGCGCGGCGAGGACCTTCTCGGCGACCGCGATCTGCTGCGAGCGGCTGGCGAGGTCGGCGCGCGGCGCGTACGCCGTACCGCCGTACTGCTCCCAGGCGTCCTGGGAGAACTGCAGTCCGCCGTAGTAGCCGTTGCCGAGGTCGGCACTCCACATGCCGCCGCTCTCGCAGTCCGCGACGCGGTCCCAGGTGGCGGCGTCGGCGGCGGAAGCGGAACCCGCGCCGAGCAGCGGGATGGCGATGGCGGATCCGGTCACGCCTGCTGCGACGACGAGGGCGGGAGCCTGGCGGGGGCGGCGGTGTCGACCGTTCCCGGAGAGCATGCGGTTGGCCTTCCGTGTGACTGCAGGGGACGGGTGAGCCCCCAGGGGACCGAGGAGTCCCGAGTTGACCGTGAACGTAGCCGCATTCGAACGTCAGTCACAAGTCGATGCAGCGGAGATCACGTGAAAGTCACAGATTTGACGGACCGTCAGTTGGATTCGGAGGTGAACGTAACGGGCAGAGTGCGCAATCCGCGCATGATGAGCCCCCCACGCCACCGCAATTCAGACGGATCCACCGCAAGTTGCAAGTCGGGCAGACGGGTCAGCAGCGCCGCGAGTGCGGTCTGCCCCTCCAGGCGCGCGAGCGGCGCACCGAGGCAGTAGTGGATGCCGTGCCCGTACCCGAGGTGCTGATTGTCCCGGCGCGCGAGGTCGAGGACGTCCGGGTCGGGGAACCGGTCCGGGTCGCGGTCGGCTGCCGCGAGGACGACGAGGACGGGGTCGCCGACGGCGATGTCCTGCCCGCCCAGGGTGAGCGGTTCGGTGGCGAACCGCCACGTCGCCAGTTCCACGGGACCGTCGAAGCGGAGGAGCTCCTCGACGCCGGTCTCGAGGAGCGAAGTGTCGCCCGCGGCCAGGGACGCCTGGAGTCGTGCACGCTGTTCCGGATGCCGCAGCAGCGCGTACACACCGTTGCCGATGAGATTGACGGTGGTCTCGAAGCCGGCGAAGAGCAGGATGAAGGCCATGGCGGCGGCCTCGTTCTCGGTGAGGTGCTCGCCGTGGTCGGAGGCCTTGATGAGCCCGGAGATCAGGTCGTCCCCCGGCTCCTCCCGCTTGCGGTGGATCAGCTCGGCCAGATAGCCGCGCATCTTCTTCACCGAGCGTGCGACTCCGCCGCGGGGCCCGCCTCCGTGACGGATCATCATCCCCGCCCAGTCCCGGAAGTCGTCCTGGTCCTCGAGCGGGACGCCGAGCATGTCGCAGATCGCGTAGATGGGGAGCGGGAACGCGAACTCATGGATGAGATCCGCCTGTCCGTCGGCGGCGAAGTTGTCGATGAGCCGGTCGGTCAGCTCCTGCACGCGCGGCGCGAACTCGGCCACGCGGCGCGGGGTGAACGCCTTCGAGACGAGGCGGCGCAGCCGGGTGTGGTCGGGCGGGTCGATGTTCAGCAGATGCGTCATCAGCTCCGCCTTGCGCTCGCCCGGGATCCCCGTCTTCCCCTTCGCGTGCGCCGGCTCGTCGTGATGCGCGGGATTCTTGCTGAGCCGCTGATCCGCGAGCGCCTGCCGCGCATCGCCGTACCGGGTCACCAGCCAGGCCTCGACCCCGCTGGGCAGCCGGGTCCTGTGCACGGGCGCGTGCTCACGCAGCCAGGCGTAGGCGGGGTACGGGTCGGTGGCGAACTCCCAGGTGAAGAGTTCCGGGGCGGGTGCGGCGTCGTTCACCCCTCGACGTTAGCCCGGTCCTCCTCGACGGCCCGGATCGCGTCGCGGTACGCACGGGCCGCGGCCCGCAGGGCGGCCTCCGGGTCGTGGCCCTCGGCCTCGGCCCGTACGGCCATGGCGAGCAGCTCGTACCCGATGCCGCGGTCGACGCGGTCGCCGTCGCCGGTCGGCAGCTCGACGTCGAGCCCGGCCGTCCGGACGCGGCTCGCCAGCTTCGCGGCCAGGGCGAGGCCGGGCTGGCCGAGCGGGATGCCGTCGGTCACGGAGTCGCGCTGCTTCTCGATGGCCTTCGTGCGGAGCCAGTGCTCCTTGACGTCCTCGGGGGTCTCGGCGTGCGCATCGCCGAAGACGTGCGGGTGGCGATGGATGAGCTTGTCGACGATCGTGCCCGCGACATCGTCGATCGAGAACGGCTCGGCACCGTCCTCCTCGCGGCCTTCCTGCGCGATGCGCGCATGGAAGACGACCTGGAGCAGTACGTCGCCGAGCTCCTCGCGCAGCTCGTCGCGGTCGCCGTCCTCGATGGCCTCGACGAGTTCGTACGCCTCCTCGATGCCGTACTTCGCGAGGCCCTTGTGGGTCTGCTGCGAGGACCAGGGGCACTCGCGGCGGATCCGGTCCATGACCTGGACGAGGTCGAGGAGACGGGCGCCGGGCAGGTCGTACGAGCCGGGGAGCAGCTCCAGGTCGGGCATCTGGACGCGGCCGGAGCCCGCCATGCGGGCGAGGCCGTCGGTGAGGGCCTGGTCGCCCTCGCCGGCCGGGAGGACGACGACGGTCCGGCCGCCGGCGGTGGCGTCGACGAGCTCCTGCGCGGTGGGCGCGACGATCTCCACGCCGACCCCCGCGTCCCTCAGGTACGGCAGCTGCGGGTGGCCGCCGTCCGCGCACAGCACCCGGTAGGCGGCGTGCAGCGTCTGCCACGCGGGCCAGGACAGCAGTCCGGGCGCCACCCGGTGGCTGGCGGTGAGCAGAACGATACGACCGGGCTCGACGGGGGCTTCAGCGTTCACGCCTCGACCTTACGTCTCCGTACGGGGGCGTCAGGCCCCGGCCTGGACGGCCTCCGGCACCTTGGTGACCTGGGTGATCCACGGGGCCTTGTAATCGCCCAGCTGGATCTTCGTGTCGTCCCAGGTCCCGTAGCGCGGGTTCACCTCGATGGCCAGGTCCTTCGATGCGGCGGTGAGCGCGGCGCCGACCTTCTGCTGGCCCTGCGGGGTGGAACGATCGGCGTCCAGCGCCTTGGCCAGCTTGTCCAGCAGGACCTCTCTGCGGACGGCCTCGTCGATCTGCCCGGGAGCCAGACCACCCTGCTCGAGCGCCAGCGCTTCGAGCTGCTCCTCGCCCCCTTGCTGCTGGGCGGCCTGGGCTCGCGCTTCCTGGAGCTCCTTGCGCGAGACGGTGACCCCGGCGTCCTCCGCGGCGTGGTCGAGAACCCGGTCGAAGATCATGTTGCCCAGCTTGAACAGGCTGAGCCGCCCGGTGTCCTTGATCAGCTGCGCGGCCCTGGGGGAGTCCTCCTGGGCCGCCCGGGCTTCCCTCACCTGCGACTGGAGCGCGGCCACCTCGATCCGTTCCCCGCCGACCACGGCCGCGGCCCCGGGGCGCGCCTCGCTCCCGCAGGCGGCCAGCAGGGGGGCCGCTGCGACGAGCGCGGCGGACAGGGCGAGCGCGATGCGACGGCGGCGGTGCAAAGGGGCCTCCCGGCGTGCGATGGATTGTGCGAACAGTGGGTGCGGCGCGCAGCGCCTCGTTGAGGGGTGGTGGTCGGGTGACGGGCGGGATCAGAAAGACCTTGCGGTGATCGATGGTAGGCAGTCGGAGTGGCGTGGGCCACTACTTCGGTGCCACTGATTCGGTCGACGATCCGGGAGCGCGGGGGTGTGCGGCACGGTCCGTCCGGACCCGGCAGTCCGCCACGGCCCATCGATGCGGCCGGCCCGACAAGCCTGATCGTCGCAGGCGCGGGCATCCGTAAGGCAGGGAGGGACAGCGATGAGCGCTCGGAATGCTGTGTCCTGGTGGGTCAAGGCAGGGGTCGGCGTCGCCCTCGCTGCCGTGCTGGTGCTGATGGGCCTGCGGTTGAGCGTGCTGCCCGGGCTCGGCGGCCTGTTCGGCGAGGAGACACGCGACCGTTCGGGACCCGCGCTGCTCGAATCCATCCAGGACATCAGTCGGTACGAGGCGGCCACGGGCAACTTCCAGGTCGTCGTGGACCTGGAGAAGGACACCAAGTACCTGCCGGACGCGGTGCGGGGCACCAGGGTGCTGTATGTGGGCGCCGGCACCGTGGACGCGTACGTCGACATGGGGACGCTCGACGAGAAGGACGTCACCGTGAACAAGGAGCGCACCGCCGCGACGATCAGGCTTCCGCACGCCGTCCTCGGCAAGCCCGCCCTCGACCCCGACCGCTCCTATGCCGTCTCGAAGCAGCGCGGCCTGCTGGACCGGCTCGGCGACCTCTTCTCCGACAACCCCAACAACGAACAGGCCGTCCAGCAGCTGGCGGTGCGGCATATCGCGACCGCGGCGAAGGACAGCCGGCTGACGGCGCAGGCCGAACAGAACACGACGAGGATGCTGGAGGGGCTCCTGCATTCGCTCGGGTTCACCGAGGTCAGGGTCGTGTACGGCCCATGAGACGTGCGCGGGTCAGCCGACCGGCGAGCGCTCCGGGCCCGGACCGCGGGCCGGCTCGGGCCGGCTCGGGCCGGAGCATGATCGTGCGGGAGACCACGAACGTGATCGGGATCGCCGCGGCGGCCGCGGCCAGAGGGGACCACCGGTCGCTGAAGCCCCCCACGTCGACCAGCAGATAGACACCGCCGGTGGTGATCACGAAATTGGCGGCGTTGGTGAGCGGGAAGAGCAGGAACTTCCGCCACGTCGGACGCGTGCGGTAGGTGAAGTACGAGTTCAGGAAGAACGAGCCCGTCATGCTGAGCGCGAACGCGAGGACATGCGCGGCGATGTACGGCAGCCAGGTCAGCAGGACCAGGTAACAGCCGTAGTACGTACCCGTGTTGACGACGCCGACCAGGGCGAAGCGGAACATCTGCCACTGGACCGTCATCGGCGTACGAGCTCCTCCTGCTCTTCTCCCCGGTCCGCCCTGCTGCGCTGCTGCCGCGGCAGGCCGGCGTTGGTCGCCGCCACCAGATAGTGGGGGCGGCGCTTCACCTCGTAGTAGATACGGCCGACGTACTCACCGACCACGCCCAGCATCACCATCTGGACACCGGCGAGCGCGACCACCGTCACCAGAAGGGTGACATAGCCGGGTGTGTCCACACCGTTGACCAGCGCGGACCCGACGATCCAGGCGGCGTACGCCATGGCGACCGAGAGCAGCAGCAGGCCGAGGTAAACGGCTGCCCGCAGCGGCTTGTTGTTGAAGGAGAGCAGCCCGTCGAGGCCGTAATTGAGCAGCTTGCCGAAGCTCCACTTGGAACGGCCCTGCTCACGCACCGCATTCTCGTACTCGAAGGTCGTGGTGCTGAATCCCACCCAGGCGAAGAGGCCCTTGGAGAACCGGTTGTACTCGCTCAGTCCGAGGATCGCGTCGACCGTGCGGCGCGACAGCAGCCGGAAATCGCCGACACCGTCGACGAGCTCCACGTCCACCAGCCGGTTGATCAGCCAGTAGTAGGCGCGCGCCGTGACGGTGCGGGTGACCCGGTCGCCCTTGCGCGTGCGGCGGGCGATGACCTGGTCGAAACCCTCCTCGTGGAGGCGGAGCATACGGTGCACCAGCTCCGGCGGGTGCTGGAGATCGGCGTCCATGATGACCACCGCGTCGCCACCGGCGTGCTGGAGTCCGGCCAGCATCGCGGCCTCCTTGCCGAAGTTCCGGCTGAAGGAGACGTAGCGGGTACGGGAATCGGCCGCGGCGATCTCCTCGAGGAGAGCGAGCATACGGTCGCGACTTCCGTCGTCCACATAGACCAGTTCGAATTCCTGGTCGAGGAGCGCGAGTTCCTTGGTCACATGTTCATGGAAGCGGTTGATGATCTCCTCTTCGTTGAAGCACGGGACCACAATCGAGATCAGCACGGAAAGACCTTAGGCGGCGCCGTATGTCCGCTATGGATTCGGCACATGGCGGACAGGCGACCATTGCGTGAACTGGCCTCGCACAGGCCGAATTCGCTTACTGTCGTGGCATATTCGATGAATCATGCCGACCTTGGACCTCGCGCGGAACACCATTGCCCGCACCCGCGTGAACGCAGACCCACGGCGGGCCACCTCCCTGCGCGCATCCGCCCTGGCCGCACTCGTCACCACGGTGGCCGTGTGCGCCGGCGACGCCGTCGCCCGCAGTTTCCCCTTCGGCCCGAAGACGCGCAGCGTCAACGACCTGGGGAATCAGTTCGTCCCGTTCCATGCCCATCTGTGGGATCTGCTGCACGGGCGGGCCGGCGGCGGGGTGCTGCTCAACTGGCAGTCCGGGTACGGCACCAGCCTCCTTCCCGACCTCGGGACCTATCTGACCAGCCCCTTCTCGGTGCTCGTCGGGCTCTTCCCGCGCGAGGACATCGACCTCGCGGTGTACGTGATCACCGTGCTGAAGATGGCGGCCGCCGCGGCGGCCATGACCTGGCTGCTGCTGACCCTGCACCGCGGCGCGGGCCGCCGCTGGGTGGCCGCGGTGCTCGGCGCCTCGTACGCGCTCTGCGGCTGGTCCGTCATCGAGGCCACGTACAACACGATGTGGCTCGACGGACTGATCGCCTTCCCGCTGCTCTGCCTGGTCGGCGAGTGGGCGCGGGGCAGGCGGCGGCCCGTCCTCGGCCCGACGGTCGTCGCGGTGGCGTGGATCGCGAACTTCTACACCGCCTACATGGCGACGCTCGGCGCCGCACTGGTGGTGGTCCTTCGGCTGCTGCTGGACGAGGACACGGGGGCCCGGGACCGGGTCCGGACGCTGGTACGGGCCGCCGCGACCACACTGCTCGGGATCGCGCTCGCCGCGCCCGTACTGCTGCCCGTCTTCCTCGGCTCGAAGCACGCCTACCCGGGCGTGGTCCGGCAGTTCCAGCCCGCGGGCTGGAAGGACGTCCTGGCCCGCACTCTCCCGGCGACGTACAGCTTCTCCACCCCGGCCCTGTTCCTCGGCACCGGCGCACTGCTGCTCGCCTGCGCGCTGTTCTTCCACCGGGGAGTGCCGCGGCGCGAGCGCCTGTGGTGGACGGCGCTCGCGGTGACGGTCGCCGTGTCCTTCCAGTGGGAGCCGACCCATCTGGCCTGGCATGTCTTCGCCACGCCCAACGGCAGCCCGTACCGGCAGACGTTCGTCCTCGCCGGGATCCTGGTGATCGCGGCCTGGGTGTGCGTCGCCCACGCATGGCCGGGACGGCGGGCGCTGCTCTCCGGCACGGCGGTCCTGGCGATGATCGCGCTGGGCGCGGCGGTCAGCGACCTGGTGACCGGGTGGACGTTCCCCCTGTTCCTGGCCGGCCTGGCCGCGGCGGGCGGCGGGCTGGTGCTGGCGGAGCGCTCAGCGCGGCGGCAGCAGCGGCCGCGGTACGTCGTCGTGGCCGCCGTGCTGCTGTGCTGCGGCCTGGTCGGACAGGCGGCCGCGACCATCGCGTACACCGACCGGCAGCGGCTCGGGCGGCTCGACGACTATCCGGCCTGGGGCGCGGACCACAGCGCCCGGGCCGCCGCTGTCGCCGAGGCCGACGGCTGGCCCCGCTACCGGACCGATCCCGGGCGCGAGCAGCTCACCGGCAACGACCCGATGCTGGTGGGCGGTGAGGGCGGCGGCTACTACAGCAGCCACACGCCCGATGTGTTCACCCGCACCATGGCGGCGCTCGGCGCCGGGTGGACCTCGCGGGGCCGCAATGTGCAGAGCCTGGACAACCCGGTCACGGACGCGCTCTTCTCGGTGGGGGCGCGGGTTCGTTCGGCGTCGCCGGGCGCGGCTCCGCAGGTGGTGCGGGCGGCCGAGGTGCTGCCGCTCGTGACCGTACGTCCGCGGGGGCCCGAACCCCGCTACGGGGACTCGCCCTTCCGCAACCAGGAGCTGCTGCTCGGCTCCCCCGTGTACGGCAGCCCCGTGAACGGCGTCTGTCCGGCCGGTACCGACGTCTTCCTCTGGGCGCCCGACTATGCGGGGACGGCCCGTCTCGGCGACGGTGAGCCGGTGAAACTGATCGGCCGACCGCCCAAGCGGCGTGCCCCGATGACCGCGCTCGGCACATCGACCGGGCCGGGGTCGCGGATCGTGTTCGGCGACGGCGGCCCGCCGCGCGAGTGGAGCGCGGGCTGCCTCGACCGCGCCGCGCTCGCCGCGGCCGTCGACCGGCTGAAGTCCACGGGTGCGGTCTCCGTCAATGTCCGCGACAACGGCGTGCGGGCCGAACTGCCCCCGGGCTCGACCGGTACGGCCGTACTCGCCGCCCTGCGCATCGCGGGCTGGAGCTGCAACGGCGCACCGGCCGACCGGCACCTGGGGCTGGTCGCCGTCCCGCTCGACGGGAGGACGACGGTCGTCGACTGCTCGTTCCGGCCGCCGGGGCTGCGCGCCGGTGCGGCGATCGGCGGGG
Source organism: Streptomyces sp. NPDC001514 (assembly GCF_053597075.1). NCBI lineage: Bacteria > Bacillati > Actinomycetota > Actinomycetes > Kitasatosporales > Streptomycetaceae > Streptomyces > Streptomyces sp. NPDC001514. The sequence goes on along the minus strand of NZ_JBSFHO010000017.1, from coordinate 35,775 downwards.
CGGCTCTGCTCGTCCTGGTGCTGCTGGGCGCGCTGCCCGCGGCACGGGGGCAGGGACGGGTACGGGGTCCGGGCCGGGTACGGGCGATGGTTCGAGCACGTGAGCGTCGGCGTACGGCTACCAAGACTTCACCCTCACAGCACCCGTTGGTGGCCCCCCGAGCATGAGGCCCGGCGTACGCTCCCGGCCATGCCTTCCCTCCTGAGCAACCGGCTGGCCAAGCGGGTGCTGCGCCCCGCGTTCACGCTGGTCGAGCAGCGCCTGGAGCGTGCCACCAACGCACTCCAGGCCGATGTCGACGCCCTCCACCACGAAGTGGCCGATCTACGGCGTCAGAGCTACGGACTCGGGCTGCTCCTCGACAACGCCGGGCGGGACGCACACCGGATGCCCACCGCCACCCAGCTGGACACGCTGGTGCGCCAAGTGAGCACGGTGACGGGGGCGGCCGACGACGACGCCCGCCGCGATCTGACGGTTGCCTACCGCACGGTGGTGGCGCTGGAGGCACTCGGCGTGGGCCGGATCGCGGGCTCCACGTCCGATGTGTGCGGCAAGCTGGCGACCGTTCCGCTGCTGGCCCCGCCGAACGGGGACGTGCTGGAGATCGGCACCCGGCACGGGCTTTTCGCGGCCGCGCTGCTGCGCATGCTCCACCGCGCGGGCACCGAGCCGCGGCTGACGATCGTCGACCCGCTCACCGGTGCCGACCCGCTGAGGGGCGACGACCCGTTGGTGCGCGAGGACGTCGTACGGGCCAACCTGGCGCTGTGCGGCAGCCGTTCCGGCGCCCAGGCCCGCATCCAGCAGGGCGCCTCGGGCGACCCGGAGGTCCGCGGCGCCGTCGCCGACCGCCGCTACGGAGTGATCGTCATCGCCGGTGATCCCTCCGTGCAGGCAGTACTGGCCGATCTGGAGTGGGCCGAGGAGCTCGCCGCCGATGGCGCGGTCGTCGTCCTCGACGGACACGGCGACGACACCCGCCCGGGGGTGGGCGAGGCCCTGGCGAAGCACCTCGCGAACGGCACCCGGCTCACGCTCGCCGGGCAGGTCGCGGGCACGGCGTTCCTGCGGGCGAGCTGACGCCCGAGGCGCGGGCCGGCCTGGCCCGTCAGGCCGGCCGGAACCGACTCTGGCGCTCCAGTGCACGCCGGAGCTCGATCGCCTGCGGGTGGCCGGGCCCGTACAGACGCTCCGTGTCGTAGAGCAGGCTCTGGAGCTGCTGCCGGCCCGCCGTGTGGTCGCCCATCGCGAGGAGCAGATGGCCGATGCGGTGGCGGATGCCGAAGGCACGGGACCGGTCGGCGGCGGCCGAGTGGTGGTTCTCGTAGTACGGCAGGACCGCGCGGTACTCGGCGAGCGCGGCGGCCGCCTCGCCCAGCTGCTCCAGGCACTGCGCCGCGTCGTAGCGGAACTGCAGCGTCTGCGGATCTCCCATGCCCGCTTCGGCCGCCCGGTCGTCGGCCAGCCGGCGCAGCTCGGGCAGGGCGCGCCGGTACTGCCCGTCGTCCATCAGCGTCGTCGCGTACTGCTTGCGCAGGATCCTGACGACCGGTGAGTGCTCGCCGTGCTCGGCGGCAGCGGCCGGGAGGATGCCGCCGAGTATGTCCACGGCCCGGGTGATGCTGCCTTCGCCGAGGAGCCGCTTGACCTCGTCGACGGCCGCGGCGACATCCGGACGCTCCACCACGACGGTCGCCGGGGCCTGGTGCGGCACCGGCGCATGCGCGCCCGCACGGTCGGGCCAGGGGGCGTGCGGGCGCAGAAAGGGACGCGTCGGGTCGAGCGGGCCGATCGGCGTGCCACGGCTCGGCAGCAACGGCGCCAGCTGCTCGTACACCTCCTGCGCACCGGCCGGGCGGTGCTGCGGGTCCTTGGAGAGGAGCCTCAGCACGAGCGTTTCGAGCCGCTCGGGCACCTCGGGCCGCAACTGCCGGACGGGGAGCGGCGGTTCGTACAGATGGCGGTGCAGCACACCGAGCGCGGTGGAGCCCGCGAACGGCACGTTCCCGCTGAGCAGTTCGTGCAGCAGCACCCCGAGCGCATACAGATCGGTGTACGGGCCGACGGCTCCGCCCATCGCCTGCTCGGGTGCCATGTACGCGGGGCTGCCGATCGGGGAGCCGGTGTGGGTGAGCCGGGTCGTGTCGGTGTCGAGCACGGAGGCGACGCCGAGGTCGAGGACGGTGACCGTGCCGTCGGGCTTCACCATCACGTTCCGCGGCTTGAGGTCGCGGTGCACGATCGGCACGGCGTGCACGGCGCCGAGCACCGCGCACAGCTGGGCGGCGATCGAGACGGCCCACTCCCAGGGATACGGGTCGTGCTCGGCCAGGTGGTCGGCGAGGTCCGCGCCCTCGACGTACTGCATGACGAGGAACAGGTCGTCGCCGTCACTGCCCGCGTCATGGACGGTGACCAGGCCGGGGTGCACGACCTGGGCGGTGACCCGGCATTCGCGGACGAAGCGGCGGCGCATCTCGTCGGCCGCGGTGGCGGCTGCCATGAGGTCGGGGCGGAGCAGCTTCACGGCGACACGGCGGTCGAGCCGCTGGTCGTACCCGGTCCAGACCTGGCCCATGCCGCCCTGTCCGATGACCGTGGAAAGTTCGTAACGGTCGGCGACGACCCGTCCGTTCACCGACCGCCCTCCCGCTGGTCCTTGCCCTTGCGGAGGATGTCGCTCAACTCGTCGAGCTCGGCGCGGACCTGGTCGATGCGGGGGTGGTGCTGCTGCTGCGGTTCGGCGACCGGGGGCTGCGGGACGGGCGGCGTGTACTGCTGCCCGACGGGAGGCTGGACCGGTGGCTGCACGGGCTGCGCATACGGATTGGGTACGGGCGGCTGGGCGACCGGCGGGTAGCCGTATCCCGTGACGCCGGGGGGCAGCTGCGGCTGCAGTCGCGGGGCGACCCGTTCGTAGTGCCTGCTCTCCGCGGTCACGTAGTAGGCGATGACCCCGACCATGACCACCGAGACCCAGCCGAGGAAGGTGAGGGCGGTCGCGTCGCTGATCTCGTCCTCGTTCTCCGGAACGGCGACGGCCAGGAAGACCAGGATGCCGATGGTGGACAGGAGCGTGGCGACGAGCAGTGCCCAGTCCACAGCCTTGCGGGTCAGGACCGCGAGCCGCAGCATCGGTACCCACGCGAGGAAGCTGCAGCTCAGCACCGACACCGCGATGAAGATCACGCGCAGCGCGACCAGCGTGCCGTCGGCGGGGCGCCCTGGCTGTGGTGGCGCATAGCCGTGGCCGTGCATGCATGCTCCTGAGAGGTGTGCAGATCCTGATGAGATCGGACGAGGATTCGAGCGTATACACCGACACCGACAGCCCGCTCCGGGTTGTGCCGAACCGTTGTTGAACTGATCACGCCTCGACGGTGCCCTCCGTCAGCCCGTCGTACAGCCCCTGCACCAGCTGCTCGCCGAGTCGGCCCGCGAGCCGCAGCGTGTCCTCGAAGGCGGCGAGCGCCCGGAAGCGCTCCCCGTACCGCTGCTGCTCGGCCAAGGGCAGCCGGGGCAGCTGGAGCCTGCGGACGTCGAGCCGGGTCGCGGTGGAGGCGTAGCTGCTGGCCTGGCGGTTGTTCGCCGTGCTGCGCAGGAAGCCGGCGAGGAACCAGGGGTCGAGCGCGGCCGGGTCGGGGCGCAGCAGCTGGAGGTTGCGGCCGAGTGCGGCACCCGCCGTGGCCTCGTCGACGACGCGTGCGGCCGAGCCGCCGCCGAGGACGGGGACGACGACGTCGCCCGCCTGCACGAGGACGGGTTCGACGTGGTCGTCGCCGGGTCCGTGAGCGTCCGGGAGAGCGCCGGAGGGGGCGGTGCCCGCGAGGACGTCGTGCTCGGTGAGGACCGGGGCGGAGCCCGTGCCGACGCCGCCCGCGCGCAGCTCCAGGGCTCCGGCGCGGACGAGTTCGCCGATGGTCGTGCCGGTCCAGCGGGCGGGGCCGGACGCGACGGGCTCGGCGGGCGGCGGGGTCAGATCCCCGGTGAGGCGCAGGGTGTCGGTGAGCCGTTCGCGTACGCCGGTGAGTTCGACGGCGCTGCCGCCCGCGGCCGGGGGCGGGAGGTGGCGGGCGGGGGCCAGGTCGACATCGTCGTCGAGGAGTTCGATGACGGGTACGCAGCGGCTGGTGCCGGGCTGTTCCTCGACGGTGCCGTGGCGGTCGAAGGGCTGCCAGGCGTCGAGCACCGCCCCCTGCACGGCCTGCCAGTCGAGCTTGTCGCGTCCGCCGCCCGGTTCCGTCAGCTCGGCGGTGTCGACGAACAGCAGCTCGGATGCCGGACGTTCGCCGGTGACGGGGCGGCGCAGCACCCAGAGGTGGAGCGGGACTCCGTACGGGGGCGCCGCTCCCGCGGGCAGGGCGATCACCGCACGGAGCGCGCCACGGCGCAGCAGGTCGGCGCGGATACGGCGGCCGGAGCGGCGGGACGCGGCGGCGGGCGGCATCAGCAGGACGGCCGTGCCCCCGGGGCGCAGCCGGGCCAGCGCGTGCTGGACCCAGGCCAGTTCGGATTCGGTGCGGGCCGGAAAGCCGTACTCCCAGCGCGGATCGTAGGCGAGTTCGTCGTGGCCCCAGTTGCGCTCGTTGAACGGCGGGTGGCAGAGCACGGCGTCGGCGGCGAGGCGCGGGAATGCCTCGGCGCGCAGGGAGTCGCCCGTGCGGGCGTGCACCTCGGCGTCGGACTGCAGGGCGAGACGGAGTGCGGCGAGCGCGACGAGGTCGGGGTCGGCCTCCTGCGCGTACAGGGCGGTGGGCTGCGTGACGGCCCTGAGCAGTGCACCGGTGCCGCAGGCCGGGTCGAGCACGACGCCGGCGGGGCCGGCCAGCGAGGCCATCAGCGCGGCAGGACCCGGTGGAGTGAGCGTGTACTGGCGGGGGTTGGCGTCGAGATACCGGCCGACGAGGAACTCGAACGCCTGGCGCGCACCCAGCTCGGCGGCGAGCTCGGCGGCGCCGCGCAGCATCGGGACCGAGCGGCGCAGGGCCGGGGTGTCGGGCGTGGGCACGGCGCGTTCGCCGGCCGGCCCGAACCGCGGGCTCAGCACCGCTTCCAGCGCTGTGGGCAGCATCGTGGCCATGCGCTCGTCGGAGACGGCGGAGAGCTCCAGCCAGGCCGTGTGCCGGTCCCGTACGAGCAGCAGGGCGCAGCCGGCGTGCACGAGGGCGGCGACCGCGCCGTCGGGGTGCCCGGAGACCTGCTGCCAGACCCGCTCGCGGAGGGGGACCTCGGCGAGTTTTCCCTGGTCCCGCAGCCACTGCTCGACCTCCGTAAGAGCGAAGGAGGGGCTGGTCTCGGTGCCGCCGACGGGCTTGGGGAAGTCGGCGTGCCGACGCCGCCAGTTGCTGACCGCGGCGCGCCCCACTCCCGCGAGCCGGGCGATTCCGGCAGCGGTCACCTCTGCTGCGTTCTCCGGCACGGGGGCGGCTCCTGTTCTCCGTCGACGGTCCTCGTCAGCGCTGATGTGGCCCCGAGCATACCGATGCGCGCGAGACCGACCACTTCACAGTGTGAGCGAATCTGTTTTCCGTGAACCATGTTGACTCGGTTCACAGGCTCTGCTCTTATTAACCCGTCGCTGCACGGGACTGGGTGAACGGTCCCGGCAACAGGAACGACCGTCCACAACGGCGTCCGTCCAAGCGGCGTCCGCGCACAGCGGCGTCCGCTCACCACGTCCCCGGAGGGCACGAATGTCCCAGTACACGCAGCAGCCCGAGTTCTCCCAGCCGCCCGCCCCCGCCCCGCAGCAGGCCGCCCGCAACGGCCTCGGCACCGCCGCGCTGATCCTCGGGATCATCGGCGCCCTGTCCGGTCTGATTCCGTTCTTCTTCTGGCTGGCCGGGATCCTCGGCCTCATCGGGCTGATCCTCGGCCTCTCCGCGCGGGGCCGGGTGAAGCGCGGCGAGGCCTCCAACAAGGGGATCGCCACCACCGGTGTCGTCCTCGGCCTGGTGTCCCTGATCCTCTCGGTCGTCGGAGCGGTCATCACGTTCAAGGCCGTGGGCGACGTGGTCGACGAGATCAACAAGGGCACGTCCGGGAGCTCCGCCTCGAAGAAGCCGGGTGCCGGAAGCGACGGCAAGCCCCTGGAGAAGGCGAAGGAGGGCGAGGACGCGACCGGCAAGGCCCTGGCCGCCGACGACTCGGCCGTGTACGACGACGAGCTGACCGTGACGGTGTCCGCGCCGAAGCCGTACACCCCGAGCGAGTTCGCCATCGGCCACACCAAGGGCAACAAGGCGTACAAGGTCACCGTCGTCATCGAGAACGCCGGCAAGGAGAAGTTCGACGCCGCGCTGGTCACCGCGGAGGCCCGCGCCGGCAAGGACGGCGTCAAGGCCGAGGAGATCTACGACGGCAAGGTCGGCGAGCCGTTCACGGGCACGGTCCTGCCGGGCAAGAAGATCACGGCCACCTGGGCCTTCGACGCCCCCGCCGACGCCAAGAACCTGACCATCGAGATCAGCCCGGGCTTCGAGTACAACGCGTCCGTCTGGGACCTGAAGGTCTGACGGCCGCCTTTCTCAGCTCCGCGCTCTCTTCCCCCGCACCCTCGCCTCGCACCCCCGCCTCGCGCCACGCCTCCCGCCGGCGTTCTCACTCCCGGAGAAGACCCTCATGTCCGCCACCACTCTGGTACGGCTGAAGCACCTCGTCCTCGTCCCTCTCTGCACGACCGTCGCGCTCGCTCTCACCGGGTGCCTCCCGACCGGCCCCGACCACGCGGGAAAGAGCGGCGCCGACTCCGGCCCGTACGCCGAGCTGTCGGGCCCGGAGGTCATCAACCGGGGCATCAAGGCCACCAAGAGCGCGAAGTCCATGGCGCTCGGGATCGACCTGAAGACGTCCGACGGGCCGGTCAAGGCCTATCTGGCCGTCAACACCAAGGGCGAGTGCGCGGGAACGGTCTCCATGGGCGCCACCGGCACCGTGGAGCTCGTGAAGACCGGCAACACCGCCTACCTGCGATTCGACGAGTCGATACTGCGCGACCAGAGCAAGGGCAGGCCCAAGGCGGAGGTCGACGCCGTCCTGAAGACCCTGCTGGGCAAGTGGGTCAAGGAGGACGCCGGCAGCGCCGACGCGAAGGACCTGGTCCAGTTCTGCGACCTGGACACGTATCTCGAAGGCTTCGAGGCCAACGACACCATTGCGAAGAAGACCGGGACGTCGACCGTGAACGGGACACCGACGCTGATGCTCACCGAGTCGGACCGGGACGAGAAGTACATCGCGCACGTGGCCGCCGAGGGCACGCCGTATCTGCTCAAGCTCCAGGTGGTCGGCGGCAAGGAGCCGGGCTCCATGACGTTCTCGGAGTTCAACAAGCCGGTCGCGGCGAAGAAGCCCGCCGCGAAGGACATCGTCGACATCGACTAGGCCGGGGGGACGGAGAGAGCCGGTGAGGCCGCCGGAGGGGGGCGGCCTCACCGGCTCTCTGCGTACTGGGCGGAACCCGGCCGGTCAGAGCCGGTGCCGCACCCACACGTTCGGCTCGACGTACACGGCGTACCCGTGCCCGAGGAAGCAGTGCACCGGGATCAGCGCACCCGGGACCGCCACCGGCCCGTCCGTGTCGAAGGGCAGGCCGGTCCAGGTGCGCCACTGCTCCAGGGAGCCGGAGATCGTCATGGAGGCGGGGGCGACCGCCTCGATCGTGGCGCCGGCACGGACATGGACGCGCAGCCACGGGTCGTGCGGAAGGCCGTCCGCCTCGCGGGTACGGAAGGCGTACTCGGCCATCGGCACCTCAGGTTCGAGGTGCTTGGCGCTCGGCCGGACGGGGGCGACGAGCTCCTTGAAACCGCGCGCGCGGGCGTTGTCCCGCATCGCGGCGACCATCCGGGCGGAGATCCCGCGGCCCAGCATGCCCGTCGTCACGGTGATCTCGATCGCGCTCACGGTGTCCGGGGTCCGGCCGTGCCGCCGGTCGGAGAAGGCCCACAGCAGCGCCTGGTCCCAGCCGGTGTCGGGCAGCTCCCGCCGCCCGTCCACGTCCAGCGCGAACGGCACGCTGAACGCCCGGGCCACGACAGCGCCTTCGGGGTCGGTCGCGACCAGGACGTACTCGGGCAGCTCGGCGACGATACGGCCCATGTTGGCCCAGCCCACAGGGTCGTTCAGCATGAACTCAGGCCAGATGTCAAGCATCCGCCACATGGGGTCCGCCAGTTCGGGGCGCTCGGCGAGGGTGGTGATCGTCAGTTCCGGGATACGGTCCGTGTCCATCGGGGCAGGCTAGCGACGGACTCCCGGCCCCCCAAACGCTTTTCGGCCCTGGCCATACTGGCTCCGACCTGAGTGATCACTACCTGACACATCGAGGAGCACGTATGGCCGACCTGCCCATCACCGGAAAGAGCAGATTCATGAGGATCGCCGAAGTGGAACCGTCCTGCGCGGACCAGGTGCAGGCGATCGAGGACACGTTCCATCGAGCGATCGATCCTGCCGCAGGGGCCTTCGACTTCGGGAACGTACGGAAGGCGGCGAGCACCCTCCCCGCCACCTCCCTCGTCAAGATCGTCCCTGCGTTCGGCCTCCAGGAGACGACACCGGTCTCCGTCCTGGTGCTTTCGCTCAAGGAGTCCGTACGCCAGGCGCTCTCACGGCCGTTCACCAATCCGGCCTTCTGGGACAAGGCCGAGCAGGCGCTCACCCGCGCCTTCACCGGCCTGGACGAGCAGGAGGACGCACCGCACTTCGCCTTCCGCCAGGACAGCGGGGACGGCAGCACGAGCTGGTTCTACAACCTGCTGTTCGCCCTGCAGGACGAGGAGACCGAGGGTTTCCTCTACGTCATGGCCTTCTGCATCGATGTGACCTTCGTGCTCGAGAAGGGCAAGGTCCGCTCCCTGGGCGTCGACGACACCGTGTCGTACGCGATACGCCTCAACGCGATGACCGTGCGCCAGGACCTGAGGTCCGCGGCCTAGAGTTCCCGCCCTGAGCGGCTGCACCCCCGCGAGGCCACGGGCCCCGAGTCGCTCCTGGCACTGTTGGCCGGTCCGTCCACCGGCAACAGGTCGAGCGGCACTCTCTCTCCTCATCGCGCTGGACGGTCATCGCCGGCGCGTTGTCCCGTACGATCAGCGCCGGGCCGCGCCCCGAGGGCGGCTTCCGGGTGACGGCGCGGCTGCCGCTGCCCGAACCCGTCGGAGTTCCGGTGGAGGCCCGATGACCGTCCGGGTCGTGCTCGCCGACGACCAGCCGCTGGTGCGGTCCGGTCTGCGCATGATCATGGCCGATCACCCCGACCTGGAGGTCGTCGGTGAAGCCGCCACCGGCGCCGAAGCGGTCCAACTGGTCAGGGATGTCAGCCCCGACGTGGTGGTGATGGACATCCGGATGCCCGGCATGGACGGCATCGAGGCCACTCGCCTGATCACCGCCGGTCCGGCGACGACCCGCGTCCTCGTCCTGACCACCTTCGACGAGGACGACCACGTCTACGGCGCGCTCCGGGCTGGCGCGAGCGGCTTCGTGGTCAAGGACATGGCGCTGGACGACATCCTCGCGGCGATCCGCGTGGTCGCCGCCGGCGACGCACTGATCGCGCCGGGTGTGACGCGTCGTCTGATCGCGGACTTCGTCGGGCGCCCCGCGGCTGCCCCGGAGCGCTCCCCTCGGCCGGTCGAGGGCATCACCGAGCGGGAACGGGAAGTCCTGACCCTGGTCGGACGCGGCCGGTCGAACACCGAGATCGCGGAGGACCTCTTCATCACGGTGGCCACCGCCAAGTCGCACGTGTCACGTCTGTTCACCAAACTGGGCGCCCGGGACCGGGTCCAGCTCGTGATCACCGCCTACGAGATGGGGCTCGTCACGCTGCCGCGCTGAGCGCGTCCTGGGTCCCTCGGCGGGCCTTCTCATCCGCCACACTGCTCCAGCATGATCCGCTTGTCGGCGGCCGTCACCGGCATCTCGTACTTGAGGGCGACCTGCGTGAAACGCACGGCGTACGAGCAGCGGACGGCCTTGTTCGGCGGCAGCCAGGAGGCGGGGCCCGAGTCGCTCTTGGCGGAGTTGGCGCTGCCATCGACCGGGAGCAGGTTGAGGGGGTCGTTGGCGAGTCGGCGGCGTTTGGCGTCGTCCCAGCGGGCCGCGCCCATCTGCCAGCTGTACGACAGAGGCACCACGTGATCTATCTGCACCGCCGCGGCCTTCTGTTTCTTCCACTCAATGGTCGTGCCGGTGTACGGATCGCGCAGCGTCATCGCCACGACCACACAGTCGGAACCATCACGAAATCGAAGGTTCTGACCATCGCGATCAATAAGATCATTTCGGGTGTCGCACCCGTTCCGTGCCAGCGGCACGCCGTCCGCCGTGTCCATCCACGCGTAACCGAACTCATCCCGTTCATAGCCGGTCTTGGGCCCGCGCCCCTTCGTGGACAGCTCCTCGACGAGCTTACGGGCCTCGGCCTCGTCCGCCTCGGACGTGACCGGCGCGAGACCGGGCCTCGTGCCGTCCGGGTTGCCGAGCGGGCTGACCGCGCGACCGGCGGACGGGCCAGGGGCGTTGCCGGCATCCGGGAAGTCGCCACCGTCGCCCGGTGTGCAGCCTGTGAGGAGGGCGGAGACCAGGGCGACGGCGGCCAGGACGGCGCGCGGCGTACGTATCGAGTCGGGCACGCAAGGATCGTAGGGCCTGGGTGACGTCACACCTTCCCGATGCCCAGCGTATTTGCGCCGGGCAGCAGTCCCGAGCCGAGAACCTCCAGCCAGAAGGGGCCGAGGAGTTCGGCGAGCCGGCCGGTGTCCTCGGCGCCGAGGGACTGCCAGGGGGCGGCGGCCAGTTCGTCGGTGCGGCGCTCGACCTCGGCGCGCAGGGCGCGGCCCGCGTCGGTGGCCGTGCCGTCGGCGTCCAGCAGTCCGCGGGCCACGAGCCGCTCGCGGGCGCCGGTCCACTCGTCCTCGCTCCAGCCGCGGCTCGCGAAGACCTGGGCGGGCGCCGCGCCGATTCCGGCGAACGACACCAGGGCCTCCACGGGGTCGAGCCCGGCGGTCACGAGGGCGACGAGGTGGCCGTCGCCGCGGTGCTCGCGCAGGACCGTGGCGGCGTGCCACAGCACCAGGTGCGGCTCGTCGGGCCACGGCAGTGCGGCGTTGGCGGCGGCGAGCGGGCGGCCCTCCGTGTTCACCGCATCGGCGGCGCGGCGGGCGAGCGCGGCGGCCTCGGCGAGCTCGGGGCTGCCGGTCCGCTCGCCGAGGAGCGCGCGGTACGCCCGGTCGACGCCGCGCGTCCGGGCCGCCAGCACAAGGCACCCACACCCGCGGAGAGCCGGGGCCGTCTTGTGGATCCTGCCTGGCTACGACCCCAGGATCGTCGTCAGGAACTCACCCGTCCACGCCAGCAGTTCCCGCCCCACCACCGGCTTGCCGCCGATCTTGCCCGTCGTCGGGCGGGGCACCAGGATCTGGTGGACGGCCGGCTTGATCACCGTGCGCGGGTAGAGACGCTTCAGACGCAGTTCCTGCGACTCGCGCAGTTCCACCGGAGCGAAGCGGATGTTCGGGCCCTGGAGGACGATCTCGCCGACGCCGCAGGCGCGGGCCAGCATGCGCAGGCCTGCCACGAGGAGCAGGTTCTCCACGGGCTCCGGGAGCTTGCCGTAGCGGTCGGTGAGTTCCTCCCGTACGGCCTTGATGTCCTCCTCCGTGTTGGCGGAGGCGATCGCCCGGTACGCCTGCAGGCGCAGCCGCTCGCCCGGCGCGTAGTCGTGCGGGACGTGCGCGTCGACCGGGAGCTCGATCTTGACCTCGAGCGGGGGCTCCTCCTCGACGCCGCCCTCCAGCGAGGCGCGGTAGTCGGCGACCGCCTCGCCGACCATGCGTACGTACAGGTCGAAACCGACGCCCGCGATATGGCCGGACTGCTCGCCACCGAGGAGATTGCCCGCGCCGCGGATCTCCAGGTCCTTCATCGCGACGTACATGCCCGCGCCCATCTCGGTGTGCTGGGCGATCGTCGCCAGACGCTCGTGCGCGGTCTCGGTGAGCGGCTTCTCCGGCGGGTAGAGGAAGTACGCGTACCCGCGCTCGCGGCCGCGCCCCACACGCCCGCGCAGCTGGTGCAGCTGCGAGAGGCCGAAGTTGTCGCCGCGCTCGACGATCAGCGTGTTCGCGTTCGAGATGTCGATGCCGGACTCGACGATCGTCGTCGAGACGAGCACGTCGAACTTCTTCTCCCAGAAGTCGACGACGACCTGCTCCAGCTGGCTCTCGCCCATCTGCCCGTGGGCGGTGGCGATACGGGCCTCCGGCACGATGTCGCGGAGCCGCGCCGTCGCCCGGTCGATCGACTCGACGCGGTTGTGGATGTAGAAGACCTGACCCTCGCGCAGCAGTTCGCGGCGGATGGCCGCGCCGATCTGCTTCTCCTCGTACGGGCCGACGAAGGTCAGCACCGGGTGCCGCTCCTCCGGCGGGGTCGTGATCGTCGACATCTCACGGATGCCGGTGACCGCCATCTCCAGCGTCCGCGGGATCGGGGTCGCGGACATCGTCAGTACGTCCACATTGGCGCGGAGCTTCTTCAGCTGCTCCTTGTGCTCGACGCCGAACCGCTGCTCCTCGTCCACGATGACCAGGCCCAGGTCCTTGAACTTGGTCTCGGACGAGAAGAGCCGGTGCGTGCCGATGACGATGTCGACCGAGCCGTCCCGCAGCCCCTCCAGGGTCGCCTTCGCCTCCGTGTCCGACTGGAAGCGGGACAACGCCCGTGTCACCACGGGGAATTGGGAGTAGCGCTCGGAGAACGTCCCGAAGTGCTGCTGCACCAGCAGCGTCGTGGGCACGAGCACCGCGACCTGCTTGCCGTCCTGGACGGCCTTGAAGGCGGCCCGGACGGCGATCTCGGTCTTTCCGTAGCCGACGTCACCGCAGATGAGGCGGTCCATGGGGATCGACTTCTCCATGTCCTCCTTCACCTCGGCGATGGTGGACAGCTGGTCGGGGGTCTCGACGTACGGGAACGCGTCCTCCAGCTCCCGCTGCCAGGGGGTGTCCGCGCCGAAGGAGTGGCCGGGCGCCGCCATCCGGGCGCTGTACAGCTTGATCAGGTCCGCGGCGATCTCCTTGACCGCCTTCTTCGCGCGCGCCTTCGTCTTCGTCCAGTCCGCACCGCCCAGCCGGTGCAGGGTCGGTGCCTCACCGCCGACGTACTTGGTGACCTGCTCCAGCTGGTCGGTCGGGATGTAGAGCCTGTCGCCGGGCTGGCCGCGCTTGGCGGGGGCGTACTCGACGAGCAGATACTCCCGGGTCGCGCCCTGGACGGTGCGCTGCACCATTTCGAGGTAGCGGCCGACGCCGTGCTGCTCGTGCACGATGTAGTCGCCGACCTCCAGCGTCAGCGGGTCGATCTGCTTGCGGCGCCGGGTCGGCATCCGCGTGCCGTCCTTGCCTGCGGCCTTCTGGCCGGACAGGTCGGTCTCGGTGAGGACGGCGATCTTGAGTCCGGGGTCGATGAAGCCGTACTCGATGGAGCTGGTCGCGACATGGACGACGGACGGGGAGATCTCGCCGAGGTCGCCCGTCTTCGAATCAAGCACAGCCAGGCGGGCGGCGATGCCCTCGCCGCCGAGCACCTCGACGGTGCGGGCCGCGGGGCCGTGGCCCTCGGTCACGTAGACGGTGCGCCAGCCGTCCGCGAGCCAGCCCTTGGTGTCGGCGAGGGCGCGGGCCGTGTCGCCGCGGTACGTCTCCGGGGCGTGCATCCCCAGCTTGAGCGTGTCCCCCGCCCCGTCGGCGGCGAATGTCTCCGCAAGCTCCTCGTCCGCCGCGAACGGCGACACCGACCACCACATCATCCCGAGCTCACGCGCCCGGTCCCGGACGTCCGCGATGCCCCACAGCGAGGCCGCGCCGACATCGATCGGCGCCTCGCCGCCGCCGGCCGACGCCGCCCACGACGCCTGCAGGAACTCCTGCGACGTCGCCACCAGGTCCGCCGCCCGGGTACGGACCCGCTCCGGGTCGCACACCACGGCCATCGAGCCCGCCGGGAGGACGTCGAGCAGCAGCTCCATGTCGTCGACGAGGACCGGGGCGAGGGACTCCATGCCCTCGACGGCGATGCCCTCGGCGATCTTGCCGAGCAGTTCGCCGAGTTCCGGGTGCGCCTCGGCGAGGGCCGCGGCCCGCTGCCGTACCTCGTCGGTCAGGAGCAGCTCACGGCAGGGCGGCGCCCACAGCCCGTGCTCGGCGACCTCGAGCGAGCGCTGGTCGGCGACCTTGAAGTAACGGATCTCCTCGACATCGTCGCCCCAGAACTCGATCCGGAGCGGATGCTCCTCGGTGGGCGGGAAGACATCGAGGATGCCGCCGCGCACCGCGAACTCGCCGCGCTTCTCGACCAGCTCGACCCGGGAGTACGCGGCGGCCGCGAGCCCGTCCACGACCTCGTTCAGGTCCGCGGTCTGCCCGCTGCGCAGGGCCACGGGCTCCAGGTCGCCGAGGCCCTTGACCTGCGGCTGCAGCACGGAACGCACGGGCGCGACGACGACGCTGACGGGACCTGCGGCCGGGTCGTCCGGCGAGGGGTGCGCAAGGCGGCGCAGCACAGCGAGGCGCCGGCCCACGGTGTCGGAGCGGGGCGAGAGCCGCTCGTGCGGGAGGGTCTCCCAGGACGGGTACTCGACGACCGTGTCCGGGTCGAGCAGTGAGCGCAGCGCCGCGGCCAGGTCCTCGGCCTCCCGCCCGGTCGCGGTCACGGCGAGCACCGGCCGCCCCGCCTCGCGCGCCAGGCCGGCCACCACGAAGGGCCGCGCGGCCGGCGGCCCGACGAGATCGACGTGGCGCCGGTGACCGTCGGCGGCGGCCTCCACCGCTTCGGCGAGCGCCGGGTCACGTACAACGGCGTTGAGCAGACCGTGCAGGCTCATGAAGGGGTTCCGTCCGGGATCCGATGGGGGTGGGCAACGCGAACCGCCCGACACGTCGAACGGGCCGGGGGTTTCCAGCGTAAACCCCGCGACACGGCTCCGGCCCGGTGAGCGTGGAGGACGCACACCGGGCCGGAGCGGCCATCCTACGGAACGGCTCCGCAGGGCCCGCGACTACTTCATGGCGTACTTCATGGCGACTGCGGCCCGTCCATGGCGACTACTCCGTGGCGATCGCGTTCAGGACGTTCATCCGGCCCGCCCGGAAGGCCGGCACGAGCGCCGCGAACAGCCCCACGAACGCCGACGCCACGAAGACCGTCAGGATCGTCGGCCACGGGATCTCCAGGACCCCCAGCCCCTCGAGGGCCAGCAGCTTCTGGGCCGCCGTGCCCCAGCCCATGCCCAGGCCGAGTCCGAGCAGGGCGCCGAAGAGGGCGATGACCACCGACTCCAGGCGGATCATGCGGCGCAGCTGGCGGCGGGAGAGGCCGATGGCGCGCATGAGGCCGATCTCCCGGGTCCGCTCGACCACCGACAGGGCCAGGGTGTTCACGACACCCAGCACCGCGACGATGATCGCGAGCGCGAGCAGGCCGTAGACGATGTTCAGCAGCTGGCCGACCTGGTCCTTCAGGTCCTGCTTGAAGTCGGTCTGGTTCTGCACCTTGTACTGCGGGTACGCGGCGAGCGACTTCTTGAGGGCCTCGTACGCCTCCGTCGCCCTGCCCTCCTCCGCCGTGGCGAACATGATCAGGTTCTTCGGCATCTTCGCGGCGGGCACGTACTGCGCGGCGGTCGCGATGTTCGTGTACTTCGCGCCCTTGTCGACGTTTCCGTCGTCCGACGTGATCGCCGCGACCTTCAGCTTCGCCGTCCCGCCGTCCTTGAAGGCGACCGTGATCGTGTCGCCGACCTTCACGCCGTGCGCCTTGGCGTACTCGTCGCCGACGGACATGGCGTTCTTCCCGTACGCCGCCGACAGCTCGCCGGCGACGGTCTCGCGCCGCAGGTCCTGCGCGTACGTCGGGTCGGCGGCGACGATCTCCTCGTCCTCGGTCGTGCCGTCCGGGGCGGTGAGCTTCGTCTTGACGGCCTTGTACTCGGTGACGTGGGCGATGCCCGGTGTCTTCTCCAGGGCCTGCTGGGCCTGAGGCACGATCGGCTGCATATTGCTCGAGCTGACGATGAAGTCCGCGCCGACGGACCTGTCGAGCTCCTCCGTCGCCGAGGCGACCATGGACGAGCCGACGACCGACAGACAGGCGACGAGCGCGAGGCCGATCATCAGGGCCGCACCAGTGGCGCCGGTGCGACGCGGGTTGCGCAGCGCGTTGCGCTCGGCCATCCGTCCGACCGGGCCGAAGATCCGCAGGACGACCGCGCCGATGACCCGGATCACGCCGCCCGCGAGGAGCGGGCCGACGACGATGAAGCCGATGAGGCTGAGGACGACACCGAGCCCGAGCCACATCGAGCCCTCGGTCGCCTTGTCGGCCTGCGCCGCGAGCCACAGCGCCGCGCCTCCGGCGCCGGTCAGGACCACGCCGAGGATGCCGCGCACCAGACCGGCCTTGCCGTCCGCCGGGGTGCCTGCATCGCGCAGTGCCGCCATCGGGGAGACCTTGCCGGCCCGCCGGGCGGGGATGTACGCGGCCACGACGGTGACGACGATGCCGAGGGTGAGGCCGACGGCCGGGGTCGTCCATGTGACGGTCAGGTCCTGGGTGGAAAGGTTCATGCCCATCGAGGACATGAGCTCCATCAGCCCGATCGCGAGGCCCACTCCGGCGCCGACGCCGGCGATGGACCCGATGATGCCGAGCAGCAGCGCCTCGACCAGGACCGAGCGGTTGACCTGCTTACGGCTCGATCCGATGGCCCGCATCAGGCCGATCTCGCGGGTCCGCTGGGCGACCAGCATCGAGAAGGTGTTGACGATGAGGAAGATGCCGACGAGCAGGGCGATCCCGGCGAAGCCGAGCATCGCGTACTTCATCACGTCGAGGAAGCCGCTGACGTCCTCGCGGCCGGCGTCCGCCGCCTCCTGCTGGGTCTGGAACTTGTACGGCCCCGGGGCGACCGCGGCCACGTTCCGCTTCAGCTGCTCATGGCCGACGCCTGGCGCGGCGGTCACGGTGACGTGCGTGAACTCACCGGTCTTCCCGAGGAGTTGACGCTGGGCGGTGGCGGTGTCGAAGTAGACGACGGCCGCGCCCGGGTTGGTGACCTTGAAGGAGGCAATACCGGAGACACGAGCCGTGAAGTCGCCGGTGACGGCGATCGTGCGCAGCTCGTCGCCGATCCTGAGCTTGTGCTTCTCGGCGGTGTCCGCGTCGACCATCACCTCGGTGGGGCCGCGCGGGGCGTGGCCGGAGGTGATCTCCATCGAACGCAGGTCGTTCTGCGTCCAGTTGCCGGCGATCGTCGGGGCGCCGTTGCTGGACCCCATGTTCTTGTTGTCCGCGTTGACGACGGTGACGCTCATGGAGACGACCACGCCCTCGGCGGACCGCACGCCGTCCGCCTTCTCCACCTCGGCGACGAGGGAGGCGGGCAGCGATTCGGGCCGGCCGGACTGCGGCATCTCGTCGTCGGTGGCGGCGTTCTTCGGGCTGACGGTGACATCGGCCGCGGTGGCGGCGAAGAGTTTGTCGAAGGTGGTGTTCATGGTGTCGGTGAAGACGAGCGTGCCGGACACGAACGCCACCGACAGCAGGACGGCGACGGCGGAGAGCGCCATGCGTCCCTTGTGGGCGAAGAAGTTGCGCAGGGAGGTCTTGAGCACGGTCACGACGTCCGTCCCCGGGCGTCGAAGTCCTTCATGCGGTCGAGGACCTGGTCGGCCGTGGGGTTGAACATCTCGTCGACGATCCGGCCGTCGGCGAGGTACAGCACGCGGTCCGCGTAGGAGGCCGCCACCGGGTCGTGGGTGACCATGACGATGGTCTGGCCGAGCTCGTCGACGGACCGGCGCAGGAAGCCCAGCACCTCGGCCCCGGCGCGCGAGTCCAGGTTTCCGGTCGGCTCGTCACCGAAGATGATCTCGGGGCGGGCCGCCAGGGCGCGGGCCACGGCGACGCGCTGCTGCTGGCCGCCGGAGAGCTGGGTCGGCCGGTGCTTGAGGCGGTCGGCGAGGCCGACGGTCTCCACCACCCGGTTCAGCCAGGCCGCGTCCGGCTTGCGGCCCGCGATGTCCATCGGCAGCGTGATGTTCTCGACGGCGTTGAGCGTGGGCAGCAGGTTGAACGCCTGGAAGATGAAGCCGATCCGGTCGCGGCGCAGCTGCGTGAGCTTCTTGTCCTTGAGCTTGGTGATCTCGGTGTCGTCGATGTGGATCTCGCCCGAGGTCACCGTGTCGAGGCCGGCCAGGCAGTGCATCAGCGTGGATTTGCCGGAACCCGACGGACCCATGATCGCGGTGAACCGACCGCGCATGATGTCCACGTCGACGTGGTCGAGCGCGACGACCCGCGTCTCGCCGGAGCCGTACGCCTTGACGACCTGTCGGGCTCGCGCGGCGACGGCCGTACGCCCTCCGGTGGCCCCGTGCGCGGGGATAGTCACAGCCGTTGTCACGGTATGTCTCCTATGTCGATGGATGGGAATGCCGAAGCCGGGAATGCCGGAACGCCGCGTGCGGCACGAGTCTCGCGGGAGGCGGCCCCCGGCACGATGGGGCTGAACACCCTCTTGAGCGGGGGTTTTCCCCACCCCCCTGTCGCCCCCTGCGCCGTCCGGGCCGCCGTAGGACCAAGTTAAGGAACGGCGCCCGCCCCTCTCGTCCTCCGGCGGGACGAACGGCCCCTGGCCGGTTGTAAGGAGGAACCCTTAGGGGACTCCGCCCCAGGGCCGATCCCGTACCCGTAGAGGCCGACCCCTCCCGCCGTCCGAGGTGCTAGTGAGAGGGTGTGTCCCGCGGAGATACATGCATAGGGAAAGGATCGTTGATGGGTTCGGGCAGCACGGACGCGGGCGGAGACAGTACCGGCGCGCACAGCGGCAGTGCCGGAACGGACGCCGGCGATGCGGGCGCACGCGGCGGCAACAGCGACACCGCCGCGCCCACGGGCCCGGCCCCCGCGCCACCGGCTGCCCCCGCCCCATCGGCCGCCCCCCGCCGCGGCCCCGTCGTCGCCGCCCTGATGCTCGGCATGGCGCTGGCGGCCCTCGACGGCACCATCGTCTCGACCGCCGTTCCGCAGATCGTCGGCGACCTGGGCGGCTTCTCGGTCTTCTCCTGGCTGTTCTCCGGCTATCTGCTCGCCGTGACCGTCACCCTGCCCGTCTACGGCAAGCTCTCCGATACCTTCGGCCGCAAGCCCGTCCTGATCGCGGGCATCGCCCTCTTCCTGGTCGGCTCCCTGCTGTGCGCGGGCGCCTGGAACATGGCCTCGCTCATCGCCTTCCGCGTCGTCCAGGGCCTCGGCGGCGGCGCGCTCCAGGGCACGATCCAGACGATCGCCGCCGATCTGTACCCGCTCGACGAGCGCCCCAAGATCGTGTCGAAGCTGTCCACGGTATGGGCGGTGTCGGCGGTCGCGGGCCCGGCGGTGGGCGGCCTGCTCGCCGCGTACGCCGACTGGCGCTGGATCTTCCTGATCAATCTGCCGGTGGGCGCGGTGGCGCTGTGGCTGGTCGCCCGCCATCTGACCGAGCCGGTACGGGAACGGGGTCCACGAGCCCGGGTCGACTGGCCCGGCGCACTCGCCGTCTTCCTCACCGGGACGCTGCTGCTGACCGCCCTCGTCCAGGGCGGGGTGGCCTGGCCCTGGCTCTCCGCACCCTCGCTCGGCCTCTTCGCCGGCGCCGCGGCGGGCGCGGCCGTGACCGTCGTCGTCGAACGGCGGGCGGCCGAGCCCGTCATCCCCGGCTGGGTGTGGCGGCGCCGCACCATCGCCGCGGTCAATCTCGCGCTGGGTGCGCTCGGACTGCTGATGGTCGCGCCGACCGTCTTCCTGCCCACGTACGCCCAGTCGGTCCTCGGACTCGGCCCGATCGCCGCCGGGTTCGTACTGTCGGTGATGACGCTGAGCTGGCCGGTCAGCGCGGCGTACGCGAACCGCGTCTACACCCGCATCGGGTTCCGCAACACCGCGATCATCGGCATCGGCACGGCGACGCTGATCATGCTGGCGTTCCCGCTGCTGCTCCCGTACCCGGGCGAGCCGTGGCAGCCCGCGCTCATCATGCTGCTGCTCGGCGCCGCCCTCGGGTTCTTCCAACTGCCGCTGATCGTCGGCGTCCAGTCGACCGTGCCCTGGGCCGAGCGCGGCACGACGACCGCGTCGGTGCTGTTCTGCCGCCAGGTCGGCCAGAGCGTCGGTGCGGCGCTGTTCGGTGCGCTCGCCAACGCGGTGCTCGCCGCCCGGCTCGGCGGCTCGGGCGATCTGGACTCGGTGGCGCGCTCGCT
Organism: Streptomyces sp. NPDC001514; assembly: GCF_053597075.1. Classification (NCBI taxonomy): domain Bacteria; kingdom Bacillati; phylum Actinomycetota; class Actinomycetes; order Kitasatosporales; family Streptomycetaceae; genus Streptomyces; species Streptomyces sp. NPDC001514. The sequence goes on along the minus strand of NZ_JBSFHO010000017.1, from coordinate 15,469 downwards.
CGCGGGGGGCGGTTCCGGGCCGGCGGAGCATCTGCGGCAGGCGGTGGCGACGGCGGTGGACTACGTGTACCTGGGGGCTGCGGGCGCAGGCGGGCTGGCGCTGCTGGTGCTGGTGTTCCTGGCGCCGCGGAAGTTCCCGGTGATCATGGAGAAGCCCGACGCATGACGCGTGACATGTGACGCCTGACGTCGCCTGACGTGACGCCTGAGGCCTGCCGCACCACCCGCCTGCCGCCCGCCGCCCGACCAGCTGCGCGGCCGCGCCTCCGGCCGGTGCGGGGGCGTGACCCGACCGTTGCGGAACTGACATACCTTCCAGTCGGTAGCCCCCTTACGTCCGCCCACTACCGACAAGTAACGTACGCGCTCCCCCCACAGGCATACCCTCCCCCAACACCCTGGCGGGCCCGGGGAACCCCAGCCCGCAAGGGCCGCAAGGAGTCGCCGCACCATGTCGTACGACCACGTATTCCCCGAACCACCCCACTCCGCCCGGCAGCCCTGGCACGCGCCCCCACCGCCGGTGCCGCCGTCGGCCGCCCACGACTTCACCGACGACTTCACCCACGCCGCCGCCCCCGGCCTCGCCTACGACGGCGACCTGCCACGCCTCCGCTCGGGCTACCGCAGACTCCGCCGCGTCGCGACCCTCACCGCGCTCGGCTACTTCACCCTCTTCCTCGTCCTCTCCGGCTACGCCCCCGGGCTGATGACCGGCGAGCTCAGCGGCGGCCTCACCGCAGGAGTGTTCCTGGGGCTCTGCCAGCTGCCCGTGACGCTCGCCGCGATCGCGGTCTACGAGCGGATCGCACGCCGCCGTGTCGACCCCCTCGCCGCGGCGATCCGGCTCCACGCCGAACAGGCGGCGGAGGCCGCGGAGGCGGCCGCGTCCCGCCAGGTTCGCCAGAGCCGCCCCGGGCTCTCCGGATGGCAGCGCTCCACGGGAGGCATGCGCGCATGACCGGCTTCAGCTCCGACGCCCAGACGATGTCGTTCGTCGCGTTCATCGCGGTCATCACGGTGACGCTGCTGCTGTGCGTGATGACCGGACCCGACCGGGACGACCTCGGCGAGTTCTACACCGGCTACCGCTCCCTCTCCCCCGTGCAGAGCGGTCTCGCCATCGCCGGCGACTACATCTCCGCGGCGACCGTGCTCTCCACCATCGGCGTGATCTCCCTCGTCGGCTACGACGGACTCACGCTCGCCCTGAGCACCGTGCTCTCCCTGGTCCTGATGATGTTCCTGCTCGCCGAACCGCTGCGGAACGCGGGCCGGTTCACGATGGGCGACGTCCTCACCCGCCGCTCCCCGGGCCCTGCCGTGCGGATCACCGCAGCCGCGGTCACGCTGGCCGCGCTGCTGCCGCTGGTGATCTTCCAGCTCGCGGGCGCGGGCGATCTGCTCGCCTTCGTCCTCGGCTTCGACGCGGACGGCTTCAAGACCGGGGCCATCGTGTTCCTCGGCGTGCTGATGATCGCGTACGCGGCGATCGGCGGCATGAAGGGCACCGCCTTCATCCAGATCGTCAAGACCGTCGTCCTGCTCGGCGCCGCGACCGTCATCTCCGTACTGATCCTGGACCGCTTCGACTTCAGCCTGCCCGCGCTGCTGGACGCGGCCAAGAAGGGCAGCGGGGCCGGAGACGCGTACCTCGCCTCCGGGCTGCAGTTCGGCGGCGACGAACTGGACATGATCAGCGCCCAGTTGACGGTCGTGCTCGGTGCCGCGGTGCTGCCGCACATCACCATGCGCGTGTTCAGCTCGCGCAACGCCACCGCCGTGCGGCGCTCGATGTCCTGGGCGGTCTCGACCGTCGTCGTGACCTGCCTACTGATCGCCGTCATCGGCTTCGGAGCGGCCGCGATCGTCGGGCACAAGGGCCTCGTCGCGGGCGATCCCCAGGGCAAGACCGCATTCCTGCTGGTCAGTCAGGCCGTGTTCGGCGCGGACACGAGCGCCGTCGAAAGCCTGCTGTTCACGACGGTGACGACGGCGGTCTTCCTCACCCTGCTCGCCTCGGTCGCCGGGATCACCCTCGCCTGCGCCAACACCCTGGCCCACGACCTCATCGCCCACGGGCTGCGCCGTACCAGGCTGCAGCACTCCACGGAGATGGCCGTCGCCCGGGGCGCCGCGGCAGGCGTCGGCCTCGTCGCGATCACCCTCGCGGCGTTCGCCCGGCACTGGAACCTCCAGGCGATGGTCACCCTGTCCTTCTGCATCGGCGCATCGGCGGTCGCCCCCGCCCTCGTCTACAGCATGTTCTGGCGCCGCTACACCCGCACGGGCCTGCTCAGCACGCTCATCGTGGGCACGATCAGCGCGATCGTCCTGATGACGGGCAGCAACCTGGTCTCCGGGTCCCCCCAGTCGGTCTTCCCCGGACACGACTTCAACTGGTTCCCGTTCACCACCACGGGCCTCGTCTCGGTCCCGCTGGGCTTCCTGGCCGGCTGGCTGGGCACGTTCCTGTCCGCACGCGACGCACGCGAGGCCGCGGCCCAGCGCGAGCACTACGCGTCCGTCGAACCGACGATCCTGGCGGGCGCCCCGGCCCCGACGCGGGGCGCGTAAGAGGCGTACGCCCCGGACCCCCTGAAGCCTGCCCGGTCCGTCCGGGCGGCCCGCGTGTCCGTCCTCGATCGCCGGACGGCTCCAAAGGAGCCCTGCTGCGCTTCCCCCACGCCCGTCAGGGCGTAGGGGTCGGGGTCCGGGACGGAGCCCCGAAACTCCGCCTCGCTGGGGTCCCCCCACGCCCGCAGGGCGTAGGGGGAGTTCGAGGCGCCGGGGGCTCGGGGGCGGAGCCCCCGGAACGGGGTCTGGGGGCGAAGCCCCCAGTTCGGGAAGGGGCGGGGTGGGGAAGAAGCCCGCCGCAGGCGCGCCGTCGCCCGTGGCGGGGTGCGCCGGGCCCGGCCCCGACGCACCGGGGCGCCCGGTCCGCGATGCGGACCGGGCGCCCCTTCGCGTATGGCGGACCGCGCTACAGCAGCCCGTCCCACATCTGCTCGAGCAGCACCGACCACCAGCTCTCCGGCGACGACAGTGCCGCCGGGTCGAGGGCCGCGAGCTGGGCCTGGAAGTCGACCGTCCAGCGGCCGGCCTGCTCCGGGTTCAGGCCGAAGCGCAGGCGCCACATCCGTCCGAGCAGGGCGAGGCAGCGCGTGAACTCCGGGAGGCCGCTGTTCACGAACTGCGGCGCCACCGGCTGCCCGCCCGGGCCTCCCTCGACCGGGACCGCCACGATCTGGGCCGTGCCGTACTGGACACAGATCGCCTTGCCGAAGTCGCTGCCCACGACCAGATACGAGCCCGCGTCCGATGCGGGCTGCACCTGCCGCTGAGCGGCAAGCTCCGCCAGTGTCGGCACCACCGGCTGGGCCGGCTGCGCCCAGAAGAACGGGCCGAAGTCGGCCGGCAGCCCCGCCCACACCAGCGTGCGCGCCACGACCTCCGGCACGCCCTGGCGGGACACCGCCCGCTGGTCGAACCGGCAGATGCCCTGCGGCCCGAAGGAACCCACCAGCTCCTGGGCGATCCCCTCCGGGGGGATCGGCGGGGCCGGCTGGACCGGCGGCAGCGGCGCACGCACCGGCGCAGGGCGCGCCGGGCCGTCCGCGACCTGGTGCAACTCGCCCTGATGGGTGAGCAGTTGCTGCATCCCGCCCTGCCGGCTCGCATGGTCCTTGCCGTACGGGGCGATGTTGGTGATCCGCGCCTGGGGCCACGTCTCCCGGATCATCCGGGCGCAGTAACCGCCCGGCAGTTCGCAGGACTCGAGCTCGGTGTGCAGCTCCAGCACCTGGTCGCTGGGCACGTTCATCCCGCGCAGCTCATGGAAGATCTGCCACTCCGGATGCGGGGTGCCCGGCGCCGAGCGGCGGATGAGCTGCTGCTCGGAACCGTCGGGCGCGCGGTAGCGCAGCACGGCCTGGTAGCCGGGGCCGACGACCGGGACACCGGCGGGCGGCTGCTGCGGATAGCCGTACGCCGGCGGCTGCGGGACCTGTGGCGGCTGCGGCTGCGGCTGCGGCTGCGGTACGGGACCGGGGGCACCCGGAGGCGCCTGCGGCGGGGGCACCGGGCCGGGACCGGCCAGCATCGTGGCGGCGTGGTGGACACCGCCCGGGGGCGTACCCGGAGTGCCGCCCGGGGCGCCAGGGGCGCCCGGCGCGCCGGGCGGGCCCGGGGGCTGGGGCGCGCCGGGGCCGCCCTGGTTCGGGCCCGGGCCCGGGTTCGGGCTCGGGTTCGCCAGCATCGTGGCGGCATGGTGGACACCGCCCGGAGGCGTGCCCGGGGCACCCGGCGCCGCGGGCGGGGCCGGAGGCTGCGGGGGCTGAGGCGAACCCGGGCCGCCCGGACCGGGGTTGGCGAGCATCGTCGCCGCCTGGTGCGGCGGAGCCGGCGGCTGCGGTCCGTCCGGGCCGAGCTGCGACACCATCTGCGTCGGTACGTAACCGCCCGCCGGAGCACCAGGGGCGCCCGGAGCACCCGGCCTCGCGCCGGGGACACCGGGCGGGGCGGGCGGCGGCGGAGTCGTCGGGCCGCTCCCGCGCGCAGAACGCCCACGCGGCGGCACCGCGGCCTTGCTGGTCGCGGCGTCGGCGATGTCTCCGGCGCTCGGCCGGCCGGGTGCAGAGGGAGCTGCGGGCGCGGCGGGCGGCTGTGGCCCGGAGGCCTGTGCCGGGCCCGGCTGCGGGTCCACCGCTGGGGCCACCGCGGTCTGCGGCAGCTGGCTGCCGCCCGACATCAACGCGGTCGGCGCGTCCGCACCCACCGACGGCGGCGGGGTGTCGTCGTCGTCCGTCCCCGACAGCGGCGGCGCGAACACGGTCGCCGGCAGCGGCACGGAGCCGTCCCCCGACGCACCGTTCGTGTCGGTCCCGGCCCAGGGAGTGGCCCCACCGGGCCCACCGGACCTCGCCGGCACACCGTCCGACGCGGTGGGCTCGTAGCCCCCGTGGCCTCCGGCGGCCGGCCAGTCGGCACCGGAGCCGGCGGCGGGCGCATCCGGACCGGCAGGGGCGCCCAGCGACGGACCACCGGCAGCAGAACCCTGCGGAGCCCCCGCCGCGGCGGCCGCGGCCGAGCCCGGCCACGCGTCGCCACCGACATGCGAACCACGCCCACCGGTCGACCCGCCGGGCCCACCCTGCGACCAGCCGGAACCCGAAGCGGGCTGCCCCGCGCCGGATTCCTGAGCAGCGCCCGCCGAAGCAGACGCACCGTCACCCGGAGCACCCTGCCCAGCCGCGGCCGCAGGCGCACCGACACCCGCACCCGCACCCGACGAGCCCGCACCCGCATCCGCACGCTGGTTCGGGATGCCCAACTTGTCCGCCGCGTCCTGCAGCCACTCCGGCGGGCTCAGCAGGAACGACGTCTGGTTCAGGTCGATCCGCTGCGGCGGCGCCGCGGCCGGAGCCGCCCCCGCGTCCGGAGTGCCGTACTCCTCCTCGTACCGCCGGATCACCTCACCCACCGGCAGCCCCGGCCACAGCGTGGCCTCCCCGCTGTCCCGGGCGATGACCAGCCGCTGACGACCACCGTCCGACGTCGGCCCGTCCGCACGGTCCTCCGCCCACACGACGAAGCCCAGCTCGAACTCCCGCACCCGCACCTCGCGATGCTGGTACGCGGGCACATCACCGTTGACCCACTCTTCCGCGCGCTCCTGCGCCTGCGCGAACGTCACCATCGAGAAGCTCACTCCCCCACCGGAACAGCACGCGCGAAGCCGCCGTCCACCATCAGGTTCGCCACCGTCTCCAGCTCCGGCGGATTGCCCGCGAGACGCGTCAGAAACGCGTCGAAGTCCTCACCGCACGGCAGCAGCAGCCGCTCCACCCGCTCGTTCACCGACCAGCCGTCCTGGTCCCGCGCGTCGTCATACGCACAGAACCACACCGACCCGGCCCCACCGCCGCGCACTTTCACCGCCAGCAGTCCGCCCTGGACGAAACCGACGCCCAGATAGTCCTTCGTCAAATGGTCCCGCAGACACTTGTTGACGTACACCAGGTCATTGACCGCCGCCTCCTCGCGCACCGTGAAGAACGGCTGGTCGATCAGCAGCCCCAACTCGGCGTCCAACGCCGCACCCACCGGCGCGCACCCACCGGCCGCCTTCAGGAAGGACCGGTACGCACCCGGCAGGCGATACCCCAAATCCTCCTCCACGCCCAGCAGTTGCTGCTCGGACACCGACACCGCACCCTTGGGCAGACCGAAGTGCGCAGGCCGGGTCTCCTGCAGCGGACGCGTACCGCGCTTGGCGTGGTCGACCGCGGCCGTCGCCAGCCCGGCGTGATGCCGCAGCAGCGCCTTCACCTCGACCGGCACCAGCTCCAGCCGGCGGCCGCCCGCCACGTGGTGCCACGTCCAGCCGTGCGGCGTCGCCACCGCCGGGATCGTGTCCCACAACTCATGGCCACCGGCGGCCAGCGCGGCGTTCGCCGACACATAGTCGGTGAGCCGCAGTTCGTCGACACCGAAACCCCCCGGGGGCTCGGCAATCTCCGCGGCGGCACGCGCATACGCCGAAAAGTCCGGATAGCCGTGTTCATCCACCCGCACCCCCATGGGGTGCCGAGCGGCCCGGACCGGGTCCGGGAAGTGCACGACCTGCCCGGCGTAGGCCGCGTTCGGTGGCGCGGCTTGCTGCCCGAGCCGACCTGTCGTCATGGCGGTAGCCCCCTGCTGCGTCTGGCTGGTTGACCACAGCCTATGCGGTGCCGCAACAGGCGGTACCGCCCCCGTACCGCCCCGGGCGCAACCCTTCCGCTTCCGTAACGAACCGTCACCTTCGTGTAACCCTCAGCCGAAGCACGACCGACACAGGCACACGTTTCAGTCACCCCGCTTCCACACCAGGCGTCCCATTTGGCAGGCTGTCCCTTCAACTCGGGGGCGTGCACAGCAGCGGTCGACGCCGCGGGCACGGGAGGGACACAGCACGATGCACACCGCACCATCAGGCACAACCGGCGATCCCCGGCTCAGCTGGAGCAGCGCGGACGCCACCGGCCACGCGCCCACACTGCGCTTCCGGCGCGACGGAATCCTGCCAACCGTGGCAGCAGCACTCTCCGTACGCGGCGAAACCCACACCTGCACCGCCGGAAAGACCGACCAGCCACCCGCACTCCACCCCCTCGTCCAGGACTTCCTCGACACCCTCACCAGCGGCCAGCGCGAACGGTTCACCGGCCGCTGCGCCGAGGCGATCCTGCTCTCCCGCCACCTCACATCGACGGACAACGCCCGCTCCAAACGAGCCCAGCGCAAACCCCTCACCCACGGCGAAGCCCGCCGCTCCCTCAAGCACGCCAAACTCACCGCCCGCCGCATCCGCGAGGACGGCGACCCCCTCCACGGCAGCTACGCCACACCCTGCCGCTCCTGCGCCGCGATGCTCGCCCACTTCGGCGTACGCACCGTCGACCCGACCCAGAACGGCTGAACCGGACCGTGAACGAGCACCACACCACACGCTTCTCCGTCGCCGTCGACGCCGCACTGCGCGAGGCCGGCTGGCAACCCGGCCGCTGGGACATCAAGCAGGCCGAACACTGGGCCGACGCGCTCCGCGCCCACGAATCCCCCGGCGGCCACCGCCACGCCGTCTTCCCCGCCGCCGTCGAAGCCTGGGCCGAGTTCGGCGCCCTCCGCATCACCCCACAGGGATCCGGCCGCGAGATCGCCCCCGCCAACCTCCACTTCGACCCCCTCGCCGGCCTCCACCTCGCCCGCACCCTCGGCGACCTCGGCCGCGCCCTCGACACCGAGATCACCCCGCTCGGCGAGGAAGGCGACGCACAGGCGGTACTGGCCATCGACACCGAAGGCCGCGTCTACAGCCTCGACCACACCGGCGACTGGTACCTCGGCCCGAACGTCGACCAGGCCCTCACCACCCTCATCACCGGCAGCCGGCCGACCCGCCTGACAACGGACTGAGCCACACCGCCATCCACCGACCCGCCGGACTCACGTCACGACACGGCCGGCGCATCCATCGGCAGCACCGCCGACACCCGGAAACCCCCCGCGTCCGTCGGCCCCGACACGAAGACACCACCCAGCGCGGAGACGCGCTCCCGCATACCCACCAGACCATTGCCCCCGCTCGGAAGACCCGCATCCGACGCACCACGATCCGAGGGACCGTTCTCCACCTGCATCGCGATCTCGGCACCACGATGCGCCACCCGCACCCACGTCCTGGCACCCGCCGCATGCTTGTGGACGTTCGTCAGCGCCTCCTGAACCACCCGGTACGCCGTCTGCTCCACCTCCGGCCGGTACACCTGAGCCTCACCGTGCACCATCAGCTCGACGACCATCCCCGCCTGCCGGGACTGCTCCACCAACAGCTCCAGATCCGCCAGCGACGGCCCGTCCTCCGCAGCCGCCGCAGCAGCCGCAGCCGCAGCCGCCCCGACCGCCGCCAACGGCACCGGCTCCGCCACCCGCGACGCCACCACGTCCTCACCCGCCCGCAGCACACCGAGCATCTCCCGCAGCTCGGTCAACGCCTGACGACCCATGTCACCGACCAGCGCCGCGTTCTTCACCGCCTTCTGCGGATCCTTCAACGCCACCGCCTGCAACGCCGCCGCATGCACCACCATCAGGCTCACCCGATGCGCCACGACGTCATGCATCTCACGCGCGATCCGCGTCCGCTCCTCCGTACGCGCCCACTGCGCCTGCTGCTCCGCCCGATCCGCCAGCAGCGACAGCTCCTGCTCCAGACTGACCGCACGCTCCCGCAGACTCTCCATCAGCCGCCGCCGCGCCCCCACATAGAGCCCGAGCAGCACCGGCGGCGCGGTCAGCCCGATCGACATCACGAGCGACACGACCGGCACGTACCACGGCCCCGGATCGAAGTCCGCCGACGCCACATCCTGCCGGGTCCGCACGAACGTCACGATCAACGTCCCCACCAGGGACATCCCCGCCAGCGCAGCCGTGATCCGCCGAGGCACCTCCGAGGCCGCGAGCGTGTACAGCCCCACGATCCCCATCAGGAAGCCCATCTCGGCCGGCGTGATCGCGATCGAGACCAGCACCACGCTCGCCGGCCACCGCCGGCGCAACACCAGCACCGACCCGGCGATCAGCCCGAACACCACCCCCAGCGGCACCGGCAACGCCGAGGTGTCCGCGAACCCGACCCCCTCCAGCGCACACTCCACCGCGGACACGAGACCGAGCCCCACGTCCAACACCGCACTGCGCCGCCGCCCCCACCACAGCCAGGAGCGGGCGCTGTCGCCCGCAGAGTCCTGGTGTGCCCCCGTTGTGGTCATGTCTCCCAGACTACGGAAGCGCGCGAACGATTTTCCGGTGACTTCAGCAGCACGAAGCGTCATCCAGCGCGAAGGCAACCTGCGGCTTCCGGGCCGAGCCGACAGGGGGTCGACGCCTCCACGTCCCGGAAGACAGCACCCAAGCGGCACAACCCAGGACCAAGCGCAGGAACACGGCGGAGGCCTACCAGGGCTGCCTCGTCGTCATCCACGTCACCAAGAGCGCCGATCTACCGTCGCATGGAAGGGGCTTGGTACGGCATAGTGTTGGGTGCCGGTCCGGTGGACTGACCAAGTGTCCGTTTTCGCCGGGTTTCATCCCCTGTGGTGTAATTGGCAGCACTGAGGCTTTTGGTGCCTTATGTCCGGGTTCGAGTCCTGGCGGGGGAGCCACTACTTTCCGGGTCCTGACCTTCACGGTCAGGACCCGCCCTCATTTCACCCCTGAAACGTGCCGGTATCCTTCGGGTGTCCCCCACCCGAAGCATCGAAGCCGAAGGGCATTCCCGTGAGCGCCAACCGCCCGGCCGCCGTCGTCGTTCTCGCAGCGGGTGAGGGCACCCGCATGAAGTCGAAGACCCCCAAGGTTCTGCACGAGATCGCCGGGCGCTCGCTCGTCGGGCATGTCGTGTCCGCCGCCCGTGAGCTGGAGCCCGAGCAGCTCGTCGTGGTCGTCGGGCATGCGAGTGAGCAGGTCAAGGAGCATCTCGCCGCGCACTACGCCGGTACGCGCACCGCGTTCCAGGCCGAGCAGAACGGTACGGGTCACGCCGTGCGGATGGGTCTCGAGGAGCTGGGGCAGGCTCCCGACGGCACGGTCGTGGTCGTCTGCGGGGACACTCCTCTTCTCTCCGGTGAGACGCTGACCGCGCTCGCCGCGACGCACGCCGCCGACGGCAATGCCGTGACCGTGCTGACGGCCGAGGTCCCGGACTCGACCGGGTACGGGCGGATCGTGCGCGATGCCGCGAGTGGTGCGGTGACCGCGATCGTGGAGCACAAGGACGCGACCGAGGCCGAGCGGGCGATCAAGGAGATCAACTCGGGTGTGTTCGCGTTCGACGGGCAGCTGCTCGCGGATGCGCTGGGGAAGGTGCGTACGGACAACAGCCAGGGTGAGGAGTACCTCACGGATGTGCTGGGGATCCTGCGTGAGGCCGGTCATCGCGTGGGGGCGTCCGTCGCGGGCGATCACCGGGAGATCCTCGGGATCAACAACCGTGTGCAGCTCGCCGAGGCGCGCAGGCTGCTGAACGAGCGACTGCTCGAGCGGGCGATGATGGCGGGCGTGACGGTCGTCGATCCGGCGTCGGTGCTGGTCGACGTGACGGTCACGTTCGAGCGGGACGCGGTGATCCATCCGGGTACGCAGCTGCTGGGGGCGACGCACATCGCGGAGGACGCCGAGGTGGGTCCGAACACGCGACTGAAGGACACGACGGTCTGCAAGGGTGCCCGCGTGGACAACACGGTCGCCGACAGCGCGGTGATCGGCGAGTCGGCGTCGGTCGGTCCGTACGCCTATCTGCGCCCGGGTACGAAGCTCGGTCTGAAGGCGAAGGCCGGTACGTACGTGGAGATGAAGAACGCGACGATCGGGGAGGGGACGAAGGTCCCGCACCTGTCGTATGTCGGTGATGCGACGATCGGCGACTACACGAACATCGGCGCGGCGAGTGTCTTCGTGAACTACGACGGGGAGTCGAAGCACCACACCACGATCGGGTCGCACTGCAAGACGGGCTCGGACAACATGTTTGTTGCTCCTGTCACAGTCGGGGACGGCGCGTACACCGCGGCGGGCTCCGTCATCACGAAGGACGTGCCGCCGGGTTCGCTCGCTGTGGCCCGTGGCCAGCAGCGGAATATCGACGGTTGGGTGGCTCGGAAGCGTCCGGGGAGTGCGGCGGCGCAGGCTGCTGCGGAGGCGGGGAAGCTGGTCGACGACGAGGGCTGACCGGAAACGGGTGCGTCATTCTCGGCGTACCGTGATACGTGCACATGATTCGGCTGGCTCGCCGCACAAGGGACGGGCGGATCAGCAGCAGAGCTACACGTCTGAGGAGACAGTGCTGTGACCGGGATCAAGACGACCGGCGAGAAGAAGCTGATGCTCTTCTCCGGCCGCGCCCACCCCGAGCTGGCCGAGGAGGTCGCATCCCAGTTGGGTGTCGGCCTGGTGCCGACCAAGGCATTCGATTTCGCCAACGGTGAGATCTACGTTCGTTTCCAGGAGTCGGCGCGCGGCGCCGACTGCTTCCTGATCCAGAGCCACACGGCTCCGATCAACAAGTGGATCATGGAACAGTTGATCATGATCGATGCTCTGAAGCGGGCCTCGGCCCGGAGCATCACCGTGATCCTTCCGTTCTACGGTTATGCCCGGCAGGACAAGAAGCACCGTGGTCGTGAGCCGATCTCGGCGCGTCTGGTGGCGGATCTGATGAAGACCGCCGGTGCGGACCGGATCCTGACGGTCGATCTGCACACGGACCAGATCCAGGGCTTCTTCGACGGCCCGGTGGATCATCTGTTCGCGCTGCCGCTGCTTGCGGACTATGTGGGCGCGAAGGTGGACCGTTCGAAGCTGACGGTGGTGTCCCCGGACGCCGGCCGGGTTCGGGTCGCCGACCGCTGGTGCGACCGGCTGGACGCGCCGCTGGCGATCGTGCACAAGCGCCGTGACAAGGACGTGGCGAACCAGGTCACCGTCCATGAGGTCGTCGGCAATGTCGAGGGCCGGGTGTGTGTTCTGGTCGACGACATGATCGACACGGGTGGCACGATCTGCGCGGCCGCTGATGCGCTGTTCGCCCACGGTGCGGAGGACGTCATCGTGACGGCGACGCACGGTGTGCTGTCCGGCCCGGCGGCGGACCGGTTGAAGAACTCGAAGGTGAGCGAGTTCGTGTTCACGAACACGCTGCCGGATCCGAACAATCTGGAGCTGGACAAGATCACGGTCCTGTCGATCGCTCCGACGATCGCGCGCGCGGTGCGCGAGGTGTTCGAGGACGGCTCGGTGACGAGCCTGTTCGAGGAGCAGTAGAGATCGATTTAGGCTGCGGCCTCCCTCCGGGTAGACTCATCGGGTTGCTCGGCGAGGGAGGCCGTACCTGTTTTCGGTACGGCGGTCCGTTATCGACGCGCTCTTCGTAGCAGGCCAGTCGTGGCCGGGTGACGGCCATTGTTCGTTTCTGCATACGAGGAGTGCTTATGTCCGAGGTGAAGCTCGCCGCTGAGGCCCGCACCGAGTTCGGTAAGGGTGCCGCGCGCCGCATCCGCCGTGACAGCAAGGTTCCGGGTGTTCTGTACGGCCACGGTGTCGACCCGATCCACGTCACGCTGCCGGGCCACGAGCTGCTGCTTGCGCTGCGTACCCCGAACGTCCTGCTGGCGCTGGAGATCGAGGGCAAGAAGGAGCTGGCGATCCCGAAGGCCGTGCAGCGTGACCCGCTGAAGGGCTTCCTGGAGCACGTCGACCTGCTTCTCGTGAAGCGCGGCGAGAAGGTCAGCGTCGAGGTTCCGGTCCACGCCGAGGGCGAGCTGGCCCCGGGTGGCAACCTGCTGGAGCACGTCCTGAACGCGCTTCCGGTCGAGGCCGAGGCCACGCACATCCCCGAGGCGTTCACCGTCTCCGTCGAGGGCCTGGTGGCCGGCGCCTCCGTCCTGGCGAAGGATGTCGCGCTTCCCGACGGTGTGACCCTGGCTGTCGAGGACGACGCTGTCGTCCTTCAGGTTCTGGCCGCGCAGGCCGAGGAGCCGGCCGCCGAGGGCGAGGGCGAGGCCGAGGGCGAAGAGGTCGCCGCCGAGGCCTGATCCTCCCGGTAGCCGTTCGACTCGCCACCGCCCCCCGCACCGCCCGGTGCGGGGGGCGGTGGCGCTATGAAGGAGACATGCAGCAGATGACGACGGACGCGACCGCCCCCTGGCTCGTCGTGGGTCTCGGCAATCCCGGGCCGGATTATGCGGCGAACCGGCACAATGTCGGGTTCATGGTGGCGGATCTGCTCGCCGAGCGGATCGGCGGGAAGTTCAAGCGGGCGACGAAGGCGCAGGCGCAGGTCGTCGAGGGCCGGATCGGCGCTCCGGGTCCCGGGAACCGCCGGATGATTCTCGTGAAGCCCATGTCGTACATGAATCTGTCCGGTGGCCCTGTGACGGCGCTGCGGGACTTCTACAAGGTGCCGACGGCGAACATCGTTGCGATCCATGACGAGCTGGACATCGACTACGGCACGATGCGGCTGAAGCTGGGTGGCGGTGACAACGGGCACAACGGGCTGAAGTCGATGACGAAGGCGATGGGCCCGGATTATCACCGGTTGCGCTTCGGGATCGGCCGGCCGCCGGGCCGGATGCAGGTCGCCGATTTCGTGCTGAGGGACTTCTCGGCGGCGGAGCGCAAGGAGCTCGACTATTTCGTGGACCGGGCGGCGGATGCGGTGGAGTGTCTGGTGACTGAGGGGCTGGAGCGCGCGCAGAGTGCGTACAACTCCTGACAAGCCCCCCGTAGCGCTGGCCTGAGGTTGACCCAGCGCGGTCGCTTGCCGAAGGATCGCGCCCCATGAAGCGGAACTCCTCCGGCCGGATGCTCGACCACGGCCGCCGTGTCGCCATGGTGCTGGTGGCCCTGCTCCTGCTCGTCGCCGGAGCCTGGTCCTCCTGGTCCACGGCCCAGCACGTCCTGCTCGAGAAGGGCCGCGAGCACGGCACGCTCACCGTCGCCAGCTGCGGCGAGGAGACGTGTACGGGCCCGTACGACCCGGAGGGCCCCGAGGCGTCCCGCGCGGGTATGACGATCGAGCGTTCCGTCGCCGTCACCAAGGGCGCGAAGCTGTCCGTCGTGGTCAAGCCCGGCACCGACGAGGTGGTCCGCACGGGCTGGTCGGGCGCGCTCCACGCCTGGGTCCCCCTCGGCGGCGCGCTCCTTCTGGCCGCGTGTGTCATCGGCGGCGGGCTGCGGTGGACGCGTATCGCGTGGGGCACCGCGGCGGCGGGCGGGGCGTTGCTGCTGGGGGCGTTCTTCGCGCTGTGATCCGCCGGAGGCCCCGCCGGGGCGGTGCAGTCACCCGATCGTTATGGGGACCATTGGGGCAAGTGGTAACGCTTGGTACGGATGAGTCACCGCGTGTATTGACGGTGCGGCGGGGTCGACAGGAAGCTGAGCCGCCCCCCACGGCCTCCCCTCTCCCACGTTGGACTGCCCATGCGCATGCTCATCACTTCCGGCGCGGTGGTGACGGCAGCGGCCTCCGCGCTGCTGTTCGCTCCTTCCGCGCACGCCACGCCTCCCGGCGACAACGGCACGGCGAAGATCCACGACGCCGAGACCGGCGAGGAGCTCCTCAAGAACGAGCCCAAGGTCTGCACCTTCTACCTCGACGGATTCAAGTTCGACGGTGCCCAGAAGGTCGAGTGGCACATCGACGCCTGGGCCAACAACGATCTGCCCAAGGGCACGACCGTCAAGACCGGCTCGCTGACGCTCGACGGCTCCGGTCACGAACGCACCGAGGACATGAACCTCCCGGACGGCCAGTACAAGCTGTTCTGGAACTTTGACAACGAGCACGGCAGCGCCAAGCACAAGGTCTTCTGGACGGACTGCGAGTCCGAGGACGACAAGCCTGGTGACAAGCCCAGTGACAAGCCGGGCGAGAAGCCTTCGGACGAGCCGTCCGGTCCCGCCGCCACCGCGCCCGCGGGTACGCAGCCGACCCCGGCCACGTCCCCGTCGGTGAACGGTGCTTCCGGAGACCTCGCCGAGACCGGTTCGAGCGCACCCGTTGGCGCCCTCTCGGCGACTGCGGCCGCGCTCCTCGGCGCGGGCGGCTACCTCGTCATGCGCCGCCGCAAGGCTCAGCGGCAGCACTGACGCCAGGTCGGGGGTCCGGGGCAAGCCCCCCCGGGCCCCCGGGCCCTGAAGCGGTCCCCAGGCATACCCCCGCCGCGCGCCACAGAGGACCGAGGGCACGCCCTCGAACCCCCGAACACGAAGCGCCGCCGCAGGGGCGCAGCCCCGCCGCAGGGCGCAGGGGGCCGGGGCGCAGCCACGGAAGCTCCTTCACACAACGCCGCTGCCCGGCACCGCAAGGTGCCGGTGCGGCAGACGAGTTCGAGCTTGTCGCGCTGGGCGTCCTCCAGGGTGC